>JAHCLN010000037.1 GCA_026125215.1 Opitutaceae bacterium | reverse complement strand
GGGACATCGACAGTTTCCCGTTTCAGCACCACTTCCCCGGCCTCCGCGCGCGAGAGGAAGAGGAGGCTCTCGATCAGGCGATCCATGCGGTGGATTTCCTCCGTGGCATCCTGCAGGGCCTCGCGGTCCAAGGGTGACAGCTCGTTCTTCAATATCACCCGCTCAAGGTTCAAGCGCACCAGGGAGAGGGGCGTCTTGAGTTCATGCGAGGCATCGGCGGAGAACCGTTTGATCTGATCGACGGCGGATTCGAGGCGGGCGAAAGTTTCGTTGAGCAGGTGGGCGAGATTGGAGATCTCGTCCCGCACGGCCTGCACCGGAATGCGTTCGCTGAGGTTGTCAGAGCTGATGCGGGCGGCCGTGCGCTCGATCAACTGCACGGGCCGCAAGGCCACCCGGCTCAGCACGTGGCCGGCGGCGATGCTCAGGATCAGGACGACGAGGGCGATCCCGCCCCCGACTTGGGTATAAGCGCCCAGTGCCTGGCTGACTTGCGCGAGTGGGAGGGCCAGCCGGATGCTCAATGACTCACTCACCCCTTCGACAGCGCGGAACCTGGTTTCATCGGGCAAGGTGACGGTGAAAAACTGCAATCGCTCGGACATCGGCGCAGGCTCACCGCGGGAACGGGCGTCACGATACGCCGGATCATCCCACAAATCCCTCACCTGCACGGAGAGATCGCTGGTGATGCCGGTTGCGGCCAGCAAACCCTGCATCTCGTCGGATCCGGTGTCAGTATTGAGCCGGTCCTTCAGTTGATTGAAATGCAACTGCAGAGTGGCATCGAGGCTGCCTACCAGATGATTTTCCAGCAGGTAACGACCGAGCAACAAGACCCCCGCCAGCATGCCGGCAACCGCGACAACATAGAGGGTGGTAAGCCGTGAGCCGATGGTCTTCATGCGGAAGGTTGAGCACCCGATGCGGAGAGGGTGGACGAGGCGGGAGGGCAGGCAAGCGGCATTGGCTGAACGCCATTTCAGGTGGATTTCAGCCCGCGTTAAGGCACTGTCACCAATCTGCCACGACAATGCCCCGGACCCTCCTTTTATGGCTTCTGGTATTTATATGCGGCTGCTGGCTCGCCATCGACACCGGGGTGGCTTCCCCAGAAGGGGAGCGACTGCTGGATGCCCACTTGCCCCGATTTGAGCCCGGACCACCTCTGCAGGGCGGGTTGCACAGCGTAGGCTCGGATTCGATGGATGTGATCACGTTTCATTGGATCCAGCTGTTCCGGCAGATTCACCCGCAGGTAAGAGTCACGATGGAAGCGCGCTCATCGCTGACGGCGGCTCCGGCGCTGACCACGGGCCTGGCGGATATGGCGCCGATCGGGCGGGAGCTGCTTCCGAGCGAGCTGGCGATGTTCCGGCAAAAATTCGGCTACGACCCGCTGCTGATCCGGGTGGGCAGTGGCAGCTATGCCACGGATAACCGCACGCATGCTCTGGCCGTATATGTGCACCGGGATAATCCGCTGCGTGGACTGACCTTGGCGCAGCTGGACGCGATTTTTTCCACCAGCAACAAGCGGGGACACTCCGGTGACATCAAAACCTGGGGTGACCTAGGTCTTGGGGGTGAATGGCATGACCGACCCATTACGCTGTATGCCATGCGCCGTCCCAACGGCATCGTAAATTTTTTCCAGCAACGCGTGCTTCTCGGAGGTGAGTTTAAAACGACCATTCGTGAACGCACCAATTCCAACGACAAGGGCGCGCTTTCTTCGGTGGTTGAAAGTCTGGAAAATGATCCCGGCGGGATCGGCTACGCAGGATTTTCCCATGCGCTGCCGGGGGTGAGAGCCGTGGAGCTGGCCGAGGAGTCGGCAGGACCCTTTGTCGCTGGCACACCAGAAAGTGTGGCCGACCGCACGTATCCTCTGGCGCGCTGGATATACATCGCTGTCAACAAACCGCCCGGTCAGGCGCTACCACCCAATGTGAGAGAGTTTCTGCGTTTGGTCCTCAGTCGCGAGGGGCAGCGAATAGTTGCCCAAGACGGAGCCTATCTACCTCTCTCTGCCGAGGTGGTGCGCGAGGAACAGGCCCGACTTGAATGATGATGAGCAGTGGTCCGCTCGTCTGTCTGCATGAGTCCTCAGGTGAATTTGTTATGGAGCCCAGCAAAGTGCTTAAGCTGAACACAAATTCAGTCAGGCTTTAGGGTGCGTTAAGAAATCTGCCCTAACAATACCTCTGCTTGGTCTGACTCCACGATACCCCAACCCACTGGCATCCCCTGTCAGGTTCCGTCCCCAATCCATGAAAAGCATACCCATGTCCCGTCGGAGCCTCGTGCTCCTTGCCCTCGGCTTTCTGGCCGGCAGCACTAGCGCAATTGCCCAGACTTCGCCTTCGCGCGAACCACCAAAACCGGAAGAAGTGGACGACAGGGTGGTCGAACTAGATGCGTTTACCGTCACGACAGAAATCGGCACTTATGCGGAGACTACGGCGGCGACCGCGACAAAGACGACGACTCCGTTGCGAGACACACCCATGGCGATCTCGGTGATGAATCAGGCGTTCATAGCGGATTTGCGTGCTGAGCGTCTCTCGGACGTGTATCAATATATCACTGGCCTGAGCTTTAATGACACCAGCGTGTCCTCCGGGTTTTCAATCCGGGGCATTGCCAGCACCTCCAATCCGGGCATCAGGAACATCCAGGTTGACGGTTTGCCGGGGCTGGGCTCCCGCTTCGGGACGCCGTCCACGGCCAATATCGAGCGCGTGGAGGTGATCAAGGGCGCGGCGGCCATCCTGTATGGGTTCATGGAGCCGGGCGGCCTGGTCAACATTATCACCAAGAAGCCGCAGGAGCGGCGCCGGTCGGAGATCGCGGTCTCGCTGAGGAGCTACGCTACGGGCATCAGCAAGTTTGGCAGCGACTTGGGCTACACCGTGCAGGTGGACACGACAGGTCCGATCAGCGCGGACAAGCGGTTCCGTTACCGCCTGATCGCCGAATATGAGGACTCGGAATCATTCCGCATGAACCGCTGGAAGCGCAACTTTTACCTCATCCCGTCGCTCATGTATGCGTGGAGTGCCAACACCTCCCTCACCGCGAGCGTTGAATACCTGAAGGAGAAACGCGCGGGTGACGAGGGTCTGGTCGCTCCGCTGAACCGCGAAGACTTGATCGCACCTCATCATGTCTCCTATCAAAACAAGGACGACTGGGATCTGGACAACGGCCTGACCGCATCGGCCAATTTCAGCCACCGCCTGCAAAACAACTGGCTGTTCAATGTGGCTGCGCGTCAGGTGTGGCATGACGATCAGGGCCTGCTCCTGCGCAACCAGGCCGTCGTCAACCAGGTCCCGGTGGAGAATACCATCGTGCAACGACGCGGCCGGGATCAATATAACGAGCGCAATTACGCCTATCTGGATGCGACCCTGCAGGGCGACGTGCGCGTCGGGGAACTCACCCACAAACTGCTGTTCGGCGCCACCATGGGCTGGGAGCAAAACATCTTTGACCAGCGTTCATTGCAGACCACCACGATCGCTTCGCTGAACGTGAATATCTATAACCCCGTCCTTGGCGCTCCCTTCCCGCCGCCGCAACCGGGCACACTGCGGGATTTCACCACCCATACTTTGGGTTTTTATGCCCAAGGGCAGGTGAGCCTCACCCAGCGTCTGAAGGGGGTCGTCTCAATCCGCCATGACCGGATGGAGACCGACTTTGCGCAACAGCGGCCGGTCAGGACGGCGGAGTCGGAAACCAGTGCGACGGTCCCCGGATTCGGTCTGGTTTACCAGCCCAACAACCATGTCGCCCTCTACGCCAACTACATGGAGTCGTTCCAGCCCATCCAGGACGCCTACGCTCGCGAGGACATCAATGGCAACACCGGCCATTGGAAGCCGGAATGGGGCACCCAGAAAGAGGCCGGGGTGAAGCTGGAATATCCGGAGCGCGGCTTGACCGTCACCATGGCGATATTCGAGATATTGAAGGACAACGTCATCGAGAACACCGGCCTGCCCAACGTCAACGGCGTGAACTATTGGGTAGTCATCGGCGCCTTCAAAAGCCGGGGCGGCGAGGTGGAGTTCCAATTCAAGCCGAAGCCGCACATCCAGTTTCTGGGCGGCTACGCCTACGTGGATGCTGCGGTTTCCAGCAGCCAGAATCTCGCGGAGATCGGGGCGCCGGCCCGCAACGTGCCTCGCCATGCCGTCAATTTTTGGGCCCGCTATAATGTCCCCGACGGCCCAATGAAGGGCCTGGGCTTCGGCCTTGGCGCAGTCTATCAATCCGAGCGGTTTGGTGTCACCACGAACAACCCTGCACTCCAGTTTGCCCTCTCGCCCTACACGAAATTTGATGCGGGCGTTTATTACAAGCGGGGGCCCTACAACCTGTCACTCAACATCAGGAATGCCCTCGACAAACGCTACCTGCCCGGTGGCGGCACAGGCACTTTGTCCGGCAATGTCCGCATCGCCCCCGGTGAACCCCGCCAGCTCGTGCTGTCGGTGCGGCGGGGCTTCTGAGCCGGTTCAATGCAGCCAACCCCATATTTATGAATGCAAAAATTATCCTCAAGACCGCCGGTTTGATCACCGCGGCGCTGGCGGTGGCCATGGCGGCGCCGTCATCAGATGCGCCGGTCAGCCCGGCGGAATTCGTGCTCCAGCAAATCTTGGCCGAGTCAAAGCAAGAAGCCGGTGCGCCCGCGGCGGGCACCGCGCTGGAGCGCCGCCTGCGGATGGCGGATCGGGCGGCCTCTACCTACCATCACGAATTCGACCTGAGCGGGCTGCCAGCTTACAAGGCGAAGAGCCAGGTCAGCGGGGTTATCCGGCTGTGGGGCACCAATTATATCTTCGATTCCGGGCTGGCCCAGCGCTGGCGCGATGAATTTATCAAGCGTCACCCGAACGCCACCTTTGAACTGGTGCTTCCGACCGCGGCGGTGGCGGCGCCGGCCTTGTATTTCGGCCTGGCCGACATCGGCATGAATCACGAGCTGACGTTCTACGACTATCTCGCGAGCGTTCGCATCCTTGGTCATGAGCCGACGGGCTTCTCGGTGGTCACGGGCTCCTACGATGTCACCGGCTGGCAGAACTCCCTCGCCATTGTGGTGCACAAGGACAACCCCCTGACCAGAATCACCATGGAGGAGCTCGACGGTGTCTTCGGCTCCGCCCGGGCCGGAGGCTGGGTCGGCACCACCTGGCGCCCGGAATTCGCCCGCGGCCCGGAGAAGGACATCAGGACGTGGGGGCAACTCGGCCTGAAAGGAGAGTGGATGAACAAGCGGATCAATCCCTACGGCTATAGCATCCGTTATGCGACGGCGCTGGAATTCTCCAACCGCATCCTGCAGGGCAGCGACAAGTGGAATGGGGATATTCTGGCCTACGGGAACTACATCGCCCCTGACGGAAAGAGGACGCTCCAGGTCGAGCAGATTCTGGAAAAACTGAAAAACGACCCGCAAGGCATCGCCTATATGCGCTGGCAGTCGCGATTTGCCGATCAGGTCAAGGTGCTGGCCTTGGCCAAAACCGCGGAGGGACCGTATCACGACTTCACGGTCGAGAGTGTGCAGCGCCGGGAATACCCTCTTTGGGGCGACCAATCCTTCTGGGTCAACGTCAAGCCGGGGACCAAGATTGATCCCAAGACGGCTGAGTTTGTCCGCTTTGTGCTCAGTCGTGAAGGACAGCAACTGGTGATGGAGGATGGCAAGTATCTGCCTCTGCCGGCTCATGCGTCCAAGGAAGAACTCGCCAAGCTCGCCCGGCTCGAGTGAGCCGCGGTCAATCCAATCCATCTCCAACCCCAACGATCATGCTCATGAAAAAACTTCCACGCTCCCTGCACAGCCTGTGCGCCCTTTTCACTTTGCTCGCGCTGATTTCAGGCATTCAGGCGGTGGCTTCGCCAACCAACGTCCTGATTCGCGTGCCCGCGGGTTCGCCGGTCCCGGCCCAGCTCGAGCCTTTGCTCGCGCAATGGCGGCAGTCCGGCCAGGTGGCCAGTGTGCTGCTCCTGACCCAGGGCCGCCCGGAGAAAGCCGGTGAAAAGGCGGTTTTCGAGGCGCTCGCCGTGCTCGAATTTCCGACCGAGGGATCTTACCAGGCGTGGCGGCAATCCGCGGCCTCCGCGCTTCCGTCCGGCCTCATTGTCCGGAGGGCTGACGCGCTCACCCACGGCGAATTGACCCCGCGCGACTCCAACCGTTCGGTTTTCGTCGTTAACACCTACACCCCGACGGTTGCGCGTGAGCGCTACAATGAATTTGTCCAAGGCTACATCGCGCCGCTCTACGAAGCGCAGCGTGCCACCAAGCGCATGGTGCGCTACACGATGTATCTTGAACACGAGGAGGTCGGCAAGGCGGCCGCCATCGCCATCCTTGAATACCGCGATCCGCATGCCTTCGCCACCAACACGGCGGCGAAGGGCAAGATTCGGGAGGAGTTGACCGCTTCGCATCCTACCTACGCCAAATTTCACGACATCAAGGACAGCCTGCGCATCGATTCGACCGGTTCTTTCGCCACCTATACCGAGCTGCCTCCGCCCGACCTGAGCGACCTGCCGGCTTACAAGCCCGAGTTCAAAGTGGTCGGAGGGCTGCGCATCATTGGCAGCGAACTCAAGAACGCGGTGGATCAACTGGCGGAGGGTTTTCACAAGTTTCACCCGGAGGCAAAGCTTTCCACCAGCCATATCCCGAGCAGCGAAGGCGGCATCGCGGCGCTCTATTTCAATCTGGCGGATGTGGCCCCCATGGGGGACGACGCCAAGATTACCGACATGATGCCGTTTTATAACACCTTCGGCTACCTGCCAACGGAGATTTCCGTTGCAACCGGGGGGTTCGAGAAACGGGGTTCGCTCTGGGCGTTTGCCGTGGTCGTGAGCAAGGACAACCCCCTCGAGGAGATCGGACTGGATGAACTCAAGCGCATCTTCGGCTCCGAACGCAGCGGCGGCTGGGAAATCCGCAACCATAACTACCACTACACTTCCAAGCTCGCCCGCAGCGCCGATACCAACATCCGCAAGTGGGGGCAGCTTGGATTGAAGGGGGAATACGCCAACCGCGAGATCGAGACGTTCGGCTACGCATCGCCCGGTTTTTCAACCTACTTCGAGCGCAACTGGTTTCACTGGTCGAAGAAATGGAACCCCAACTTCCGCGAATACGTGGAGCCGAAACAGGCCACGCCTGATGAGGAAGGCAGTGTTGTCACCAGCCTCCACGGCCTGGAGCAGATCGCGCAGAACAAGTATGCCATCGGCCTTGCGGCCATGATGCATGTGGTAAACAACCCCGGCGTAAAAGTCCTGCGGATTTCGCCCCGGCCCGGAGCGCTCGCGATTGCGCTGACTCCGGAAAATGTCGCCAACCGCACCTACCCGCTGCGTCGCGACGCCTTCTTCTATGTGAACAAACCGCCGGGCCGGCCGTTGGATCCCAAGGCGCGTGAGTTCATGCGCTTTGTGCTCAGCCGTGAAGGCCAGGAGATCATCGCCCGGGTGCAATATTACTATCCACTCAAGGCGGATTACCTGCTCGAGCAGCTCAAGAAACTCGATTAACCCGCCGGCAAGTGCCGCTCCTCTGTGATGCCTGTCCTGACGCGTCAGTTTTGCCGATGGAGGTGGGTGGGCGGACTCATTCTCGCGGGTTGCTGGCTCACGGCAGCCCCGTCTTCCTACCAGCCGTTGGACTTGGTTGAGGGCGAGATCCGGCTTTGGGGTAGCCCGGCGGATCGGGATCTCATTGAGGACTGGGAACGGGGGTTCAGGCAGTTTCACCCGCAGACAGGAGTGACCACAAGGCTGCATGGCCCCGAATCCACGCTGGCCGGTGTCTACACCGGGGTGGCGGACCTGGCCTTGATGGCCCGCGAAATGCGCCGGGGGCCGGAACACATGGCCTTTGAATGGGCGCGGCTGCACAAGCCGTTCTTGGTGGAGGTGGCGGGCGCGGGCATAGGGACGGAACGGCCCGCCTCATGCCTGGCGGTCGTGGTGCACCGCGACAACCCCTTGGCGCAACTTTCATTGGCGCAATTGGCGGCGGTTTTTGGCGGCAACCCGGCACTGGGGCGGCCTATTCGCACTTGGGGCGAACTCGGCCTCACGGGCCCATGGGCGGAAAAGCCGGTGCGGGCCTACGGGCCGAGAGCGGATGATGTCGCGGCGATTTACTTCCGGACGGCGGTGCTTGGAGACAGTTGGAAGTGGAATCCTGAGCTGCGGGAACTGGAGTCGCCCCGGCAGCTGCTGGCGGCCATCGAGCAGGATCCTCTCGGCATCGCCTTCACTCCGTGGCGCGACGGCTTTTCCGCGATCAAGCAGTTGAGGCTGGCTGCCCGCCCGGAAGGGCCGTTCGTGCCGCTTGCGGCGGCCACGGTGGCGGATCGCAGTTACCCGCTGGCGCGAACCGTGAGCCTGGTGATGGATTGCCCCCCCGGCACGTCTCCGGCCCCGTTGGTCAGGGAGTTTGTGCGCTACATCCTGAGCCGTGAAGGGCAGGAAGCGGTCGCGCGCGATGGAGCCTATACACCGCTTACGGCCGAACGCGCGAATCGTGAAGCGGGGCGACTGCCATGAAGCACCATCGTCTGGCTTGGTTCGCATTGCTGGCAAGCGTGGGTCTTTGCGCGGGGCCGGATCTGCCCGCACCCTACCAGCCGGAACAGCGCGTGAGCGGCCAGATCACCGTCTGGGGCCACGGGTCGCTGGGCGGGCATACCGACTATATCGAAATGCTGGTCAAACGGTGGGCGGAAGGGTTTAGCCAGCATCATCCCGACGTTGAAATCGTGAACCGGCTCAGCGGCACGGCGGCAGCCATCGGCGCACTCTACACCGGCACCGGCGACATTGCGCTGCTTGGGCGTGAGATCTGGCCCATGGAGGTGGAGGCTTTTCAGGAGGTGAAGGGCTATAAACCGCTGGGCATTGACGTGCTGACCGGCAGTTTCAAGACGCGCAACCGCGGCTATGCGCTGGTCGTATTTGTGCATAAATCGAACCCGATCACCGGCCTCACCCTCGATCAGATTGCCGCCGTCTATAGTGCGAAACCGCCGCATGGCGCGCCCGCCCGGCGGTGGGGTAACCTGGGCCTGGCGGGAGAGTGGGCGGAGCGCCCCATCGAACCCTATGGCTTCCCCCTGTCGCGCGGGTTTGCCATTTATCTGGCGGAAGCGGCCTTCAAGGGCGGGCGGCTCTGGAATCCCGCGGTGCGTGAGTATCCCGACGAGCCTGGATCCATGGGAGGGGAGACCGATGGGGGACACCGCATGCTTCAGGATCTGGCCAAGGATCCGAACGGCATCGCCTATGCGGGGCTGCTTTACACCCATCCGGACGTCAAGGCCATCGCGCTCGCGACTGGTCCCGGAGAACCCTTGGTCGAACCCACCGAGCAAAACGTGATGAATCATTCGTATCCCCTTACCCGCATCATCACGATCTTCATCGACCGCCCGCCGGGCCAGCCGGTCGAGCCGAGGCTGCGCGAGTTTCTGCGCTACGTGCTGAGCCGCGAAGGGCAGGAAATCGTCCTGCACCACGGCGGCGGCTACCTGCCCATGCTCCGGCCCTTTGCCGAGCGCGAATCAAGGAAGCTCGACTGATTTTCAACCTCAACCGCCACTCCCATGAAATCCATCCATTACTTCCTAATAGTTGCCGTCGCCGCTTGGACCTGCACCGCGGCCCAAGCCCAGCCTGATCGTGACTCCACCGGCCTCGCCATGCAGGCCGCACGGGCCGAGGGCCTTCCCATCAAGGGTAAAAAAACTTATTACCCCGCGGATAAGTGGGATCTCTCCGACCTGCCGGCCTATGTGCCGAAGCAGCAGGTCAGCGGGACCATCCGGATGTGGGGCAGCAACTACATCGTGGACGGCATGGTGGGCGGCTTCTGGGAGGAGGCGTTCAGGAAATTCCATCCCGGCGTAAAGTTCGAATACAACATGCTGACAACCCGGGCCCACGTGCCCTCGCTGGTGTTCGACGTGGCCGACTTGGGCATCGGCCGCAAGGTCAACACCCAGGAGTTGCAACTCTATCAGCGCTACAAGAACCGCGATCCGCTTGAGATCACTATCGCCACGGGCTCCTACAACGTCACCGGATGGCAGCCAGCCTTCGGCATCGTGGTGCACCGGGACAATCCGCTCACGCGGATCACAATGGAGCAGCTTGACGGTGTGTTCGGCGCCGAGCGCCTCGGTGGCTGGATCGGCACCGACTGGCATCCCGAGTTTGCGCGGGGTCCCGAGAAAAACATCCGCACCTGGGGCCAGCTCGGGCTGACCGGCGAGTGGGCGGACAAGGAGATCACACCCTACGGCCTGAATATGCGCTACAGCCAGGCGACCACGATCTCGGACCGCATCCTGGGCGGCAGCGACAAATGGAACGAGCGCCTGCGGATTTATGCCAACTACGTCTCCTCCTCAGACGACGGCAAAGGAACCTCCATGGGTTTTGGCCGGCTGAAGCGTGGTCTTAATGAAGACCTGATCGAAGATCGTTACGGCATCGCTTATGTAGCAGCCCCGGCGCCGGAAAACATTCCGCCACAGTTGAAGGTGATCGAACTCGCATGGACCTCGGCGGGACCCTACTATGCCTATACCATCGAGAACCTCCGCGAACGCCTGTATCCGTTGTTCGACGAAATCTACGCCTATGCCGATACCCAGGATATCGCCGTGCTGGATCCGAAGGTAAGGGAATACCTGCGCTTCATCGTCAGCCGGGAAGGGCAGGAGTGCATCCAGCGCGACGGCAAATACCTGCCGCTCACCGCCGAGGTCAGCCGCGCGCAGCTCAAAAAGCTGGAGTGATGCCGCGGCTTCACACGGCGCTGTTTGGCGCGTTGCTGGCCGCCGCCGGTGCCGGCGCGCAGCCGCACCCCAGCACCGGCGCGGCGCCGCAGGACGTCTCGCACCCGGCGCTGCAATTCGTTCGCGACCTGCCCGCCTACACGCCGGCGGAGCAGGTCGAGGGCGTGGTCCGCCTCTGGGGCCACGGCAGCCACCGGCGCAACTTCATGGGGAACCTCATCCGGCGCTGGACCGCGGAATTCGCGCGGCACCAGCCCGGGGTCGTTTTCGAGAACCGCATGTATGGCACCGCCTCGGCCATCGGCGCGCTCTACAGTGGCGCGGGCGAGATCGCCCTGCTCGGCGAGGAAATCAGCCCGGCTGCAGCGACCGCGTTTATGCGTGCGAAGGGTTACGCCCCGACGGAGATACAAATTTCTCCCGGCAGCGTGGACGTGAACTTCTTCGACTACGCCCACATGATCTTTGTGCATCGCGACAACCCGATCGCGGGTCTGAGCCTGGCGCAGCTTGAAGCCATTTTCGGCGTGGAAGGCCGGCGCGGGCTGGGGCGGATCCGCACCTGGGGGCAGCTCGGGCTCGGCGGCGAATGGGCCGACCAACCGATCCAGCCCTACGGCTGGAAAGTGGACGAGGACTTCGCGCTCTTCTTCCGGGAGCGCGTGTTGGAGCACAGCCACCGCTGGAATCCCGCCATCCGCGAGCATGTGCATATCCTGCGGCCCGACGGCACCCAATACGACCACGGCCAGCAGATCCTCGACGCGCTGGCGCGCGATCGCTTCGGCATCGCCATCTCCAACGTCCGCTACGCGGTGCCCGAGGTGCGGGCGCTGCCGCTGGCCTGGCGCGGGGGCGGTCCGCTGGTGGAGGACTCACGCGCCACGTTGATCGATCTGTCCTATCCGCTGGTGCGGATCATCCCCGCCTACATCGACATCCCGCCGGGCGGCCAGGCGGCGCCCGCCGTGCGCGAATTTCTGCGGTATGCGCTCAGTCGCGAAGGCCAGCAGGCGCTGATCGAGGAAACCGGCTACCTTCCCCTCGGTCCGGAAATCATCGGACGGCAGTTGGAGAAGCTTGGCGGAACCTGGCAGGTGGAACGCCGGGGCGCAGGCACTCTCGCTCATCTGCCTCCGCTGCCGCCGGCGCCGGCGCGCGACTCGGATCACTCGCACTCCCTTCCTCCGGTGCGAACCGAGGCGGCGAAGCCCGGCGTCATCCGCGTGTGGTGCAGTCCGGCCCTCGCTCCGCTGGTGGAAAGCTGGCAGCGGGCCTACGTGCGCGCTGTGCCGACCGCCCGGTTCGAAGTGATCCGCGCCGGCAGCGACGTGGCGATGGCTGGCCTCTACACCGGTCGGACCGACATTGCCCTGCTCGGCCGCGAAGCCACCGCGCCGGAACTGAAGGCATTCGAGTGGGTGCATCGCTTCAAACCGGCACGGGTCGAGGTCGCCACCGGCGGTGCAGCGCCCGGCGCCTCGCCGGCACTGGCGGTGTTCGTGCATCGCGACAATCCACTGGCCCAGCTCACGCTCGCCGAGTTGGAGGCGGCATTTGGCGCTGAGGAGAAGACCGGCGCGCGCGAGCGGATCAAAACCTGGGATCAGCTCGGTTTGGGTGGCGAATGGGCCGGGCAACCCGTGCGGCTCTACGGGCCGCATATGGAAAGCGGCACCGGACGTTTTTTCCGGGAGGCGGTGCTCGGCGGCAGCCGCAAGCTGGACTGGGATCGGCTGGTGGAGTTTGCCGACTCGGGGCCGCTCCAGCCGCCGACCCACGATGCCGGCGCGCAAGCCCTGGGGGCGCTGAGTCGCGACCGCTTCGGTCTGGCAGTGGCTGGCGTGGAGGCCACGCATCCCGGGGTCCGTGCTTTGGCGTTGGCGACGCGGCCGTCCGGACCGTTTGTCTCTTCCGTGCCCGAAGCAGTGGCCTCGCGCGCATACCCGCTCGGCCGTCCCATCTACGCCTATCACCACGACGACGGCAAGGGCGTCCCCGACCCGATCGTGGCGGATTTTCTCCGGTGGATTCTCGATGAAGCAGGACAGCGGGCCGTGGCCACCACGCGCGACTTTCTGCCGCTTGCCTCTGGGAAAATGACCGCGGCCGGCCGGACCACGAACCCATGAAAACCAGCGCAACCCTCCGCATCTTATCCGTCGCTCGCGGCCACTTCACCCGCCTGCCGGCAGCGTTTTTGCTGCCCGCTTGTTTGCTGTTGGCCGGGCCGGACCTCGCCGGCGCCAGCGACACCCTCGATCCCGACATCGCGCCCTACCAACCCGGCCCGACCATCGTGGGGGATCTGCGCGCCTGGGGCTATCAATCGTTCCGCGAAACGATGAAGGTTTGGGCCGAACGATTCGAGGCGCACTATCCCGGCATCCGCTTCGGCACGAAGTTCGCGACCGGCACCTCGCCGGCAAACGCGGCCATCCTCACCGGGGTCGCGGAGTTTGGCCTGTTTGGGCGCGAGATCCGGCCCGGCGAGATCGTCTCCTTCGGCCGCGTCTATCCCTACGAACAACTGCCCTTCCGGGTCGCGGGCGGCGCGTTCGACACGCCCAACAAGACGCCCGCGCTCGGGGTGTATGTTCATCGGGATAATCCCCTCCGCCGGCTCACCCTGACCCAGCTCGACGCCATCTTCTCGCGCGACCGGCTGCGGGGCGGCACCGAGGCGATCCGCACCTGGGGGCAGCTCGGGCTGACCGGAGAGTGGGCCGACAAGCCGATCACCATCTACGGCATGCCACAGGTGTTCGGCACCGCGGAATTTCTCCGCCTCCGCGTGCTGCGCGACGGCGCCTGGGCGGCGGAAGTAATGCTTCCTCCGGGCTCACCCACGCATCTCAGTCTTACGGCGGGGGAGGAATACTCCCACGCTGCGGTCAAGGCGATGGAAGCGGACAGATACGCGATCTGCTTTCTGGTCGGTCGCTACGCCACAAGCCGGATGCGGTCGCTGGCGCTCGCGGAACATGATGGCGGCGCCTATTTCGACTACACCCGGGAGAACGTCCTCACCCGCGACTATCCCCTGAGCCGGGTTGTCTATATCGTCGTCAACAAGGATCCGACGAAGCCCTGGGACCCCAAAGTGCGGGAATTTCTCGCCTTTGTGCTCAGCCGGGAAGGCCAGCAGGCCGTGGCCGATGCCGGCACATTTCTGCCGCTGCCGGAAAGCGTTCTCGCCATCGAACGCCAAAAACTTGCCCAATGAATACCATCGCCAATCCCGTTTCCCAACACCTATCCCGGCTGTGCCGCCGCCTGTGCCGATCGGCCTTTGCCTCGCTCGCTCTCGCATTGGCGACCGCCCCGGCCCACGCCGCCGAGTTTGACCTCTCCGGCTTGCCGGCCTACCGGGTCGAGCATCCGGTCTCCGGTCTGGTGCGCTTCCACGGCAATGCTTACGGCGGCCTCATCCCAAAATGGCAGGAGGCGTTCCAGCGTCATCACCCCGGGGTCGCGTTCCAGAATACGCTCCCATCGAGTGACACCGCTTTCCCGGCGCTCGTGACCGGCGTCACCGACCTGGCGCCCAACGGCTCCGAGCCAGCGCTCGTGGAATGGCTCAGTTTCTACGAGGTCTTTGGCTATCATGCCACGGACATCATCGTCGGCACCGGCACCTACGACACGCCGGGTCGTTCGCCGGGCATGGTGATTGTTGTGCACAAGGACAATCCGATCACCCGACTTACGGTGGACCAGCTCGACGGCATCTTCGGCGCCGAGCGCAACGGCTCGCTGGTCGGATTCAAATGGACGCTGGAAAACGCCAGGGGTCCGGAGAAAAACATCCGCACTTGGGGCCAGCTTGGCCTGACCGGCGAATGGGCCGACAAGCCCATCAACACTTACGGTCATGCGCCGACCGGCGCGGCCCGATTTTTCCAGCTCCATGTGCTCAAGAATAGCGACAAGTGGAATCCCAATTTCCAGGGCTTCGTAGAAACCGGCAGCAAGATGATCTCCGAGACCGATCAGGCCCAGCTTGGCGGGGTCCAGCACATGCTCAGGAACATCCTGGCCAACGACAAATACGGCATTGCATGGACCATCATGCCGCAGGCGAAGGGAATCAGCGGCATCAAGACACTAGCGCTGGCACCCCGTGAAGGCGGCGCCTATGTCGAGCCCAGCCGCGTGACATTGCAGAACCGGTCCTATCCCTTGACGCGCAACATCTATCTCTACCTCAATCGCAAGCCCGGCACACCGCTGGATCTGCGCTTGAGGGAGT
The DNA here is from genome assembly GCA_026125215.1 of Opitutaceae bacterium. GTDB lineage: Bacteria > Verrucomicrobiota > Verrucomicrobiia > Opitutales > Opitutaceae > UBA2377. The sequence goes on along the minus strand of JAHCLN010000037.1, from coordinate 10,786 downwards.
TTCTCCGCTTCGTGCTGAGCCGAGAGGGACAGGAGATACTGATGCAAGACGGCGGGTTCCTTCCGCTCACGCCAAACTTGGTGGAGGAGCAACGGGCCCGGTTGGAATGAGAGCCGTGAATATGGACAGATTGTTCACACCCGAGTTTAGCCGGTTTGCTTCATTCCTGCTGCTTTGCCTGCCGTTGGTTGGAAATGCGCAGACCGTCGAAGAACGTTTGGCCAGGCTCGAAGAAGCGTTTCAAGCACTGCGCGCGGAGAATACAGAGCTGCGAAGGCAGTTAGGGCAGCCGGCGGAAGTAGCAGCGCCCAAAGGACCATCCAGTGTTGTGCCTGTGCCAGGCGGCAAGGTCACACGTTTGGCCATCGGCGGTTTTTTGCAGGGGCAGGCGGAGTTCGGTGGTGCCGGGGATCCACGTTTCGTCGGCATCAACGACCGGTTCTATTTTCGCCGGGCCCGCATTTATCTCGCCGGCAGTTTTGCCGAACATTTCGAGTTCAAATCCGAGCTGGATTTGCAGGGAAACTCGCTTGGCGCCGGCACGGGGCTGATGGCCAGAGCCAACGAAATCTATATCGGTTGGAACCGCTATCCCGGAGCCACGGTTCGCTTCGGCCAACTCAAGCCCGCCTTTGGGGCCCAACAGCTGATGAGCGACACGGTCATGCCAACCATCGAACGTTACCTCGGCAGCGACCGACTGACTGACGGTCGGCAACTCGGTCTCAGTCTCGCCGGAGTAACGGCGGACAATAGGCTCGGGTATGTGGCAGCTATCGGCAATGGCAGTGGCTCCAATGTGAGCGCGAACGACAACAGCAAGTTTCTGACGAGTGTCCGCGGTTATGCAATGGTCGCAGATGGCCCGGCAAGCGGCGGGCTCACCCTTGGGGTAAATGCGTTTCATTCCGATGACGCCGGCGTGACCAAGGCTGGCTTGGGGTTGGACTTCGTGCCGGGCGGACCAATCGATAATCTGTTCCACGGCTCGCGGATGGGATGGGGTGGAGATGTGGCTTGGCAGCGGGAGAGAATGAGCCTGTCGGCGGAATATCTTCAGGTGCGTTTCCAACCGCGCAATGCCGTGCCGACCGCTTCCTTCAACGCCAGCGCGTGGCACGTGACGGCAGGATGGTTCGCGGTGCCGGAGAAACTGCAGGCGGTGGTGCGGCACGAGGCGTTCGACCCGAGACACCGGATTGATGGCGATGCCACCAATTCGTGGACGCTTGGACTCAATTATTTCATCAAAGGAAACGACATCAAATTTCAGGTGAACTACCTGTTGGGCGATTCTCCTCTCCTGCCGGGTGACAGTGGGCGGCTGCTGTCGCGCATCCAAATCATCTACTAAGCGCGAATGACTCACATGCTGACAAATTATTCAGCCTGCAGTGGGAGACCATTCAGGTGGCTGCCTCATGCTGCACGAAATTTAGCCCGGTAAAATCCTTAACCTTTGTAATCCTAATCATGTTTTACCTGCACAGCCGAAACAAAAGCATCTTCCTTTGCGCCGCCTTGCTAGGCGGAGCGATTTGTCAGGCTGCACCTGGGCCGGCACTGCTGGTCCGGGGCGACACCTCCATGCAAAGTTTTTTGGATCCTTGGCTGGAAAGTTTTCGCAAGCTGCACCCGGAAATCGAAGTTAAGGTTGAGATGGGCCACGGAGCACCGGAAAACCGCTCTGCCGTGGGTCCGGATGTTGCGGCACTATTTCAAAAGACCGACGAGCAATTTTACCGGCAATATGGGTATGCGCCGTTGAATATCGTGGTCTCCGGTGGTGGTCGGCATGTGGTTGGTAAAATTCAGGCGATTGGGGTTTTTGTGCATCCCGACAATCCCCTGAGGCATCTCACTCTGCAGCAAGTAGAGGCTATTTTTTCGATCAGTCCGCGCGATGGCCGACCGCCGATCACCAAATGGGGCCAGCTTGGCCTGACCGGAGAGTGGGCTGAACGCCCGATTGTGGCTTTTGGCCGTGAGCGTAAGCAAGGGGCGTCGAATCATTTTCGCAACCGTGCGCTGGGCGGCGCGGATTACACGAAGCACTATCGGGAGTGTGCCAACTCGACCAAGGTGGTTGAAGCTGTCGCTGCCGATCCCGCCGCGATTGGCTACTCGGCTCTGGCTTATGCAACCCCACAAGTTCGGGCACTGGCTTTGGCCGAGCGTGATGGTGCGCCGGTTGGGCAGCCCACCGAGGTAGATTCTCAGGCATTGTTGTATCCGCTGGCTTACCCGCTTTATCTGAGCGTCAACCGTGCGCCAGGTCGCTCGCTCGATCCGGCAATCAAGGCTTTTTTGGCCTATGTTCTCAGTCCGGCAGGTCAGGAACTGGTCGGCAAGGCGGGCTTTCTACCCCTGTCTCCGGATGCGCTGAAGTGGGAGAGGCTGAAGTTTGAGTGAGTGATTTGGCCAAGCGCACACTACACGCTGAATTGACGGACGGAATCATGGAGCAATCTGAAGCAACCGGGGCAGGCGCCGGGGAATCAGGGCTGTCGCGTGGCCTCCGGCAAAAACTGGGCCTGTTAATCGGGCCGGCGGCGTTGCTCTCCACGCTGTTCCTGCCCGCTCCCGCAGGCCTAAGTGCCGCCGGCTGGCACACGGCAGGGGTAGGGGCGCTGCTAGCGGTATTTTGGATCTGCGAATCGATCCCTATCCCCGCCACGGCCCTGCTGCCGCTGGTGCTGTTCCCGGCACTGCAGCTGGGTGACATCAGGGAGACCGCCACTCCCTATGCGCATCCTATCGTATTCCTGTTCCTTGGCGGCTTCATCATCGCCTTAGCGATGCAACGGTGCAACCTGCACCGGCGGATCGCGATCAACCTGATGGGCGCCATGGGCACGCAGCCGAAGCGCATCATCGCTGGATTCCTGCTGGCCTCGGCACTGCTGAGCATGTGGGTCAGCAACACCGCCACCGCGATGATGATGCTGCCCATCGCGCTGTCGGTGACACAGCTGATCCCGGCCGGCTCAAAGGGCGCGCATGGTTTTACCACCGCGCTTGTGCTATCCGTGGCCTACGGCGCGACCACGGGTGGCATGGGCACGCTGATCGGCACCCCGCCCAACGCCTTACTCGCCGCCTACCTCGGGAAGGTCTATGAAACCGACATCGGTTTCGGGCAGTGGATGCTGTTGGGTGTGCCGGTAGTCATGGTAACCTTACCCATAGTCTATCTCATTCTTACGCGGGTCTCGTTCAAGCTGCCGGCCGGCGAACTGCCCGGGTTCAGGGATCTGCTCGAGCGGGAAAAGACCGGGATGGGCCGGTTCAGCCGCGAGGAGAAGATCGTGAGCGCGGTCTTCAGTCTCACCGCCCTCGGCTGGATCACCCAGCCGTGGCTGGTCCGGGTAGTGCCGTTGATCACCGACACCAGCATCGGCCTGATCGGCGCCTTGCTGCTCTTTTTCATCCCCGTGCGTGCGCGCCGGGGGGAGTTCGTCATGGATTGGGCCACGGCTAACCGGCTGCCTTGGGAGGTGTTGCTGCTTTTCGGCGGCGGACTCAGCCTCGCGGGCAACATCGAGAGACACGGGCTCTCACGCTTCCTTGGCGACATGTGCAACGGACTGCAGGGCGCACCGATGCTGCTCACTCTCGGCTTCATCTGTTTTGGCATCCTCCTGCTGACCGAGTTAACGAGCAACACCGCCACGGCTGCGACCTTCCTGCCGATCGCGGGGGCTATTGCGCTCAGCTTCGGGCAGAACCCGCTGCTCTTTCTCATTCCCGTGGCATTGGCGGCGAACTGTTCCTACATGATGCCGGTCGGCACCCCGCCTAACGCCATCGTCTTCGGCAGCGGGATGGTGACCCTGCCGCAGATGGTGAAAGCGGGGATATGGATGAACGTGCTGCTCGTGCCCATCATCATCGGGCTCGTCATGCTGCTGGGGCCGTGGGCGTTCGGCATCCAGATGGATCTGATTCCCGCGTGGGCGAAGTAAAGAGTGGTCAGTGGGACAGAAACTAGACCAGCGTGTCAGACCATCTTATAGCCGATGCCGCGCACGGTCTCGAACAGGGGCTTCTTGGCCAGCGGGTCGAATTTGCTGCGTAGCCGGCTCATGTAAACGTCGAGCAGGTTCGGATCCACGTCGTAGTGCGATTCCCAGACTTTTTCCATTAACAGGCTGCGAGTCAGGATGCGGCCGATATTCTGCAGAAAAATTTCCAACAGGGCCAGTTCGCGGGCGGTCAAGGTGATCGGCTGGTCGGCCCAAGTCACGGTGCGCGCCAGCAAGTCAAGTTTCAGCTCACCATGTTCCAGGATCATATCCTTGTGGGTGGATTGCCTGCGACCAAGCGCCCGGATGCGCGCGACCAATTCCTCCAGGCTGAAAGGTTTGGGCAGGTAGTCATCCGCCCCGACCTCAAGCCCCTGCACCCGGTCTTTGACGGCATTGCGTGCGCTTAGGATGATGACGGGTTCATTGAAGCCGAATTTTCGCCATTCGCGGAGCAGATCCATCCCATCGCGGTCTGGTAGCATAAGATCCAGCACGACGACTTCGTATTTTGTGTCGCACAATGCATCTTGCGCGGCGGCGGCAGTCTGGACCCAAGTCGCTGTCCAGCCCTGCTCATTTAGACCGCGGCGAAGAAATCGTCCGAGTTTGGCTTGATCCTCAACAATGAGCACTTTCATGGCTGGAATTACGGTAAGGTAAAATGACACATATATGAAGCCCACCTTAATCCAACCTTGAATGCTCCTTGCACTGTATTCAGGAGTCACCGCAGTTGCCGCTGTATTGATGACCGTCTACCCGGTCAGGATTAAATTTAATTCAGGTGATCTTCATGCTGGATTAAGTCGCCTCTGCCAAGCTGTCATGGATAAGACCTTTTCTCTCCCATGCTCAGCCTGATTGGATTGCTTACCATCGTCGTCATCGTGGCCTTGCTCCTGAGCGGGCGGATCACGCCGATTGCCGGCTTGGCTTTGGTGCCGGTCTTTGCGGCGCTTTTGGCCGGTTTCAATCTGGAGCAGATCGGGGGTTTCTTCAACGATGGTGTGATCAAGGTCCTGCCGGTGGTAATCATGTTCATCTTTGCCATCCTTTACTTTGGCTTGATGAACGACGTGGGGCTCTTTGCGCCGCTCATCTCCGGCATGACCAGGCTGTCCCGCGGCAGTATCATTGGGGTGTCCGTGGCCACGGTTATCATTGCCGCCATCGCCCATCTCGACGGCTCGGGCGCTTCGACTTTTCTCATTACCATCCCGGCGCTGCTGCCGCTTTATCGGCGACTGCGAATGAACCCCTATTTGCTGCTGCTCTTGGTCGGCACCAGTGCGAGCATCATGAATATGGTGCCTTGGGGTGGACCCATCGGCCGCGCCGGGGCGGTTTTGAAGGTAGACCCCACCGCCCTTTGGCGTCCGCTCATCCCCCTGCAGGGCATAGCGCTGCTCCTGCTCATCGGTCTGGCGGTCTTCCTCGGGTTGAGGGAGAAGCGCCGGATTGCTTCCAGCGGGCCGAGTGAGGTCGCGCCGGCTGAGGCTGTGGTCGTCGAGAGCCGGGTGTCAGCCGGCCGCTTTTGGTTCAACGCCGCACTTACGGCCGGGGTCATCACCCTGCTGGTGTGGGGAGTGATTCCCGCTGGTCTTACTTTCATGCTCGGAGCGAGTGTGGCCTTGATCGTGAATTTCCCGCAACTCGATGATCAATTAAAGCGGTTGAAAGCCCATGCGCCGAACGCCCTGCTAATGGCCGCCATCATTCTCGCGGCGGGATCTTTCCTCGGCATTCTTAATGGCACAGGCATGCTTAAGGCACTGGCCACGGACTTCGTTGCCTATATGCCCACCGGCCTTTCACGGCATTTGCACCTCGTGATAGGTTTTTTTGGTGTGCCCCTTGAGTTGGTGCTCGATACCAACGCAACTTACTTTGCCTTGCTGCCGGTGATGCTTGAAATTGTAACCGGCTACGGCGTGGAAGCGGTGCCCGCAGCCTATGCGCTCATCATCGGCAACATTATCGGCACTTTTGTAAGTCCTTTTTCACCGGCGCTGTGGCTGGCGCTTGGTCTGGCGAATCTGGATATGGGAAAGCACATCCGCTACTCGCTGCCATGGGTGTGGGGGTTCAGCCTCGCATTGCTGGCGGTGGCGATCGGACTTGGGATCGTCGGCTTATGAACCGGTCCTTGGCGACAGTTCACCCGGCGAAGCTTATATTCGCGTAAGTGAATGCTTATGGAGTAGCTGCTTGACCCGGATTACCTTGGCCCCGCCTCAAGGCAGGTTCATGCTGGCCCATCATGAAAAAGCGAAACCCCGCCACGCCCCTCAGCACCAACGTCCACCTGTTGCGGTGGGTGAAGAAGATGGCCGAGCTGTGCCGGCCGGATGCGATCCACTGGGTGGACGGCTCCAAGCAGGAATACGACGCGCTGTGCGCGCAGATGGTGCGCGGCGGCACCTTCATCAAGCTCAACCAGAAAAAATGGCCGGGTTGCTACTACGCCCGCAGCGACGAGAGCGACGTCGCGCGCGTCGAGGACCGCACTTACATCTGTTCCCTTTCGAAGGAAGCCGCAGGGCCGACCAACAACTGGGTCAATCCCTACGAGATGCGGAAAAAGCTCCGCGAGGTCTTTGCCGGCTGCATGCGGGGCCGCACGATGTATGTGCTCGCGTTCAGCATGGGCCCCGTGGGTTCGCCGATGTCGCAGATCGGCGTGCAGCTCACCGACTCGCCCTACGCGGTGGTCAACATGCGCATCATGGCCCGCATCGGGAAACCGGTGTTCGCCCTGATCGACAAGGACCGGAAGCGCGTCGTGCCCTGCCTGCACTCCGTCGGCGCCCCGTTGAAGAAAGGCCAGAAGGACGTGCCGTGGCCGTGCAACAAGGAGAAATACATCGTCCACTTCCCCGAGACGCGCGAGATCTGGTCCTACGGCTCCGGCTACGGCGGCAACGCGCTCCTCGGCAAGAAGTGCTTCGCGCTGCGCATCGCCTGCGCGATGGCGCGCGACGAAGGCTGGATGGCCGAACACATGCTCATCCTCGGCGTCGAGGACCCGCAGGGCCGCAAGACCTACGTCGCCGCCGCCTTCCCCAGCGCCTGCGGCAAGACCAACTTCGCCATGCTGATCCCGCCGCCGGCTTTCAAGGGCTGGAAGGTCTGGACCGTGGGCGACGACATCGCCTGGATCAAACCCGACACCAACGGCCGCCTGCGCGCGATCAACCCCGAGGCCGGCTTCTTCGGCGTGGCCCCGGGCACATCGATGAAGACCAACCCCAACGCCATGGCCGCGCTGGCGAAGAACACCATCTTCACCAACGTCGCGCTCACACCCGACGGCGGCGTGTGGTGGGAGGACATGACCGACACCCCGCCGGCCGAGTGCCTCGACTGGCGCGGCAACAAATGGACGCCGGAGATCGCCAAGGCCACCGGCGCGAAGGCCGCGCACCCGAATTCGCGTTTCACCGCCCCGGCCGTGCAGTGCCCGACGATGGACCCCGCGTGGGAGTCGCCCGAGGGCGTGCCGATCCACGCCATCGTCTTCGGCGGACGGCGCGCGACCACGATGCCGCTGGTTTACCAGGCCTTCAACTGGAGCAGCGGCGTGTATGTCGGCGCGACGGTCGGTTCGGAAATGACCGCGGCCGCGGCCGGCACCATCGGCAAAGTCCGCCGCGACCCGATGGCGATGCTGCCCTTCTGCGGCTACAACATGGGCGATTACTTCCGCCACTGGATCAACATGCAGCGCAACCTCACGGAGACGCCGCGCATTTTCCACGTGAACTGGTTCCGCAAGGATAAGGACGGAAAATTCATGTGGCCGGGTTTCTCGGAGAACATGCGCGTCCTCAAATGGATCGTGGACCGCGTGCGCGCCGGCGGCCGCGCGAAGGAGACACCCATCGGCTGGATGCCGCGCTACCAGGACATCGAGTGGCAGGGGCTGGACTACCCGCGCGAGAAGTTCGAGGCGATGCAGGCCTTCGACCGCCAGGCCTGGCGCGCCGAGGTCCTCGGCCACGAGGAACTCTTCATCGACCTGCACGCCCACCTGCCGAAGGAAATGATGTTCGAGCGCGAGCTCCTGATCTGCCGGATGTGAGGCGGCGGTGCGATTTGCGGAAATCGCGGACCCGCGCATGGTCCGGCTCCATGCGTTGGTTGATCTGTATTTTTTGTGTGGGTTTGAGTCTACCCGCTTTGCGGGCGGAGATGCCGGAGCCGCTGGAGGCGGCGTTGCGGAAGCTGATGGCCGATGACGGGCGCTGGGCCTACACGCAGACGGTGAAAAAATTCGACCGGCGGGGTCGGCCCGATGGCGTGCAGGTGGAGCGGTTTGACCCTTCGCAACCCGAGGAGGAGCAGTGGACGCTGCTGGAGCGCGACGGCCGGCCGGTGGCCGAGCGCGAGCAGCGGGCGTTTCGCCGCAAGAAAGACCGGGAGATGCGCCGGCGGGAGGAAAAATCGCTCGGCGAGGTGATTGATTTTGACCGGGCGGCCGTGGTGCAAGCGGACGAGGCGGCGGTGGTTTACGAGGTGCCCCTCGTGCCGGGGGCGAGCCGGCGGTTTCCGGAGGAAAAGTTCACCGTGTTGATGACGGTGCATCCGGAGCGCGAGACGCTCGAGCATTTCGCGCTGAAGGCGCGCGAGGCTTTCCGCATGGTGGGGGTGGCGAAGATCGACCGGGTGGAAATTGACGTGAGTTTCGCGGTGGTGGACCCGGCCCATCCGCCGCAGCCGGCGGTGATCGCTGCGAGCGGGGCGGGCCGCGTGCTGTTTTTTCCGGTGGGCGGCGCGGCCGAGATCACGTGGACGGATTTCAAGCGCGTGAAACCGTGGAAGGACCGGTTCGTCGTGGAGTTTGGGGAACTGAAGGTGCTGGATTTCTGAGCGAGTTCGCCGGCCGGAGATAACTTGCGCCGGTTTCGCGTTACCCGCTACCTGTGCGGCGTGAAAGGCTGGCTCGGAGATTACCTGCTGCGACTGCCCTGGGCGTTGTTCTACTGGAACGCGCGCAAGTCGTGGTATCGTCTGCGCGGCCGGCGGGGGCAGTGTCCCTGCCACAACCCCAGCGATTCGGGCGAGCCGATGCGCACCGGGTGCGAGGCGATGATGACATGGCACCGGCCGGCGCGTTTCCGGCGGGTTTGTCCGCTGCTGCGGCAAAACGCGACGGGCCAGTGGGTGTGCAGCGTGGCGACGGAGGAGGTCAGGCCTTTCTGGGGCCGCGCCGCGCTCCTGACCGGGGGCACGGCGGCGGCGTTGCTGCTGGCCATGTTGCTGGCGGTGTTTGCGCTGATGCGGGGCATCGGCTACGAGGTGAGCCTGCGGCAAATCGCGTGGCCGCCGGCGTGGGGCGAATTGCGCTACGTGCGCGCGCAGCTCTTCATCAAGCAGGCGCGGGATTTTTATGCGCAGGGCGACGTGCGGGATGCGCTGGCCGCGTTGACGGTCGCCCGCGAGCTGGACCGCAGCAACTACCCGGTGGCGATGATGCTGGCGCAGTTTTACCAGGCGGGAAACCCGGAGATGGCCGACCGGCTCTATGCAGAGCTTTTGCGTGATCATCCCGATCACCGGGTGGAGACGGCGCGGGTGTGGTTTCGCAGCCTGCTGGCGCGCGGACAATTGGCGGGCGTCGCGGAGCTGGCGCGGCGGCAGTTGAAGCACGAACCGCCGCAGGCCTCGGCCTGGGCGCATGCGCTGATCTTCAGCGCGCGGGTGATGCGGCGGCCGGAGGTGTTGGACGAAGCCTTGGCCGACAAGGACACACCGGCGGTGGCGCGCCCGACCTTGGAGCTCGCGGCCCGGGTGCAAAGGGCTGCGCCGGAAGAGGCGCGACAACTGCTCATGGCCCCTGCGCTGACGGCGTTGCCTTATGACCGCGTGTATCGGATCGAGAGCCTGACGCGGCGCGGGCAGGCGGAGGAGGCGATGCAGTTGCTGCGGATTGCGCGCCCGCAACTGGCCGGGCGCGATGTGGCGCGGCTGGCTTTTGCCATTTATGCGAAGGCAGGGGAGCAGGAGCGCCTGGCGCAGGAATTCGATGCGCTCCTGGCGCCGTCGCGCGCGATCACGGCCGGCGAGATCAGCCTGCTCGCGATCCATCTCATCGAGTATCCCGACCCGCAGCTGCTGGCGAAATTGGTGGCGGCGCTGGAGCGTTTGCCCGGCGAGCCCGTGGCCGCCCGGCTTGAGGCCAGCTTGGCTGTGTTTTGCGCGGCCGGGGTGCAGACGGATCGGGAGGCCATGGCGGCGGCCAAAAATGCCATCAGTGCCACGGTGGACATGCGGCTGGCGGCGATCAACAAGCTGGAGCTGTTCTTCCTCGGGCAGAGCGACCAGCGACGGATCGGCAGCTTCCTGCCGCAGCAAAGCGCGTTGTCATTGGAGCTCAATTACGCGTTGCTGGACAGGTATTTATCGAATTAGCCGTTGGAACCTACTTAGTGCGGCAGTGGGCGTGGTGCGTAATACTACTTACCGGGGTAAACCCCCTATTCCGTTGACCTGCCGGGCGTTGCTCCGCTGAAATCTGGCAATGTTATGAGCCCCATCCGTCAACGCCTCCACCGTTTCAGCGCCATGTTTTGGCGCATGGTGTGCGTGTGGACCTTGGCTGGCGGCATGGGCACGATGCTGGCGCAGGTCACGGTGACGGAGAGCTTCACCGGCACCTCGGCGAGCGGCTGGGTGTTCGGTGGCAATTACACACCGGTTCTAACCGCGGCTGCCGGTATCGACACGCCCGGGGACGGTTGGCTGCGGTTGACCGACAA
>JAHCLN010000036.1 GCA_026125215.1 Opitutaceae bacterium | reverse complement strand
AAGGCCCGCATCTACATCGCCGAGCACCAGGGCGACGAGCTCTCGCTCCAGTCGGTCGCCAAGGCCGTGAACATGAGCGCCTTTTATTTCTGCAAGACCTTCAAGAAGGCCACGGGGATGACCTTCACCGATTACCTCGCCCGGGTCCGCGTGGAAAAGGTCCGCAATCTCCTGCTCAACCCGCACAAGCGGGTCAGCGAGGCCGCCTACGAGGCCGGCTTCCAGTCGCTGTCGCAGTTCAACCGCGTCTTCCGCCGCATCGCCGGCGAATCGCCCACCACCTACCGCGACCGGCTGCACGCCGGGGCCAAGGCCTGAGCCAGCGCCGGCCGGCGCTGGCAGACCGCGCAAAACGCCGCGATCTCGCGGTCGGCCACCCGCGCCACGGCCCCGCGCAGCGCCGCCCGCGCCGGCTCCGTTTCGTCGGGTCCGGGCGGCAGCTCCGCCAGCAGCACCGTTTCCAAAGCCTCGAAATAGGCCAGCAGCGGATTGAGCCCGCACGGGCACAGCGACTGCCGGTCCCCGCCAGGCCGCGCCGGGCCCCCGTCGTTTTCCAGGGCCGCGAAGACTCGGTCGAGCGTCCAGTCCATCATGAAGACCAGGGTGTCGGGATTGGCCAGCGGCGACGACACGCGCCCGGCCCGCAGCGCGGCTTCCCAGCGCCGCCGCAGGCACGGCCGCCGTTCGGCCAAGACGCGGATGATGGCTGGCTGCATGCCGGCGCATCGTGCCACGAAGACCGGGACCGCGCTTCGCATCACTTGCCTTAGCGTGTGCATCTTTTGGTGCGCATATCTTGCCCAGCGCAATTTATGCACAGCGCCAGCCAAGGCGTGCGGAGCAGGCCGGGGGCGCACCGGCTATGCTCACGGTCTCAATCCCGTCGCCACATGAAATCCACCCCCGCTCACGAGCCCACCGAGGCCGAGATCCAAAAGGCCGCCTATTACCTCTGGCTGGAAAGCGGCTGCCCTGCGGGCCGCGAACTTGAGCATTGGCTTGCGGCCAAGGAGCTGTTGAAACATCACCACGGTCGCAACGCCGGACGCGGCGCCCCCAAGCCCGTCCGCCGCAAGGTCGCCACCATCCCGCCTGCCCCCGTCGCCTGACCCCCATGAGCGTGATCCCCCTCACCCTGACGATCAGCCTCTGCCTGGTCTTCACCTTCGTGGTCTTTTTCCTGCGCGAGAGTTCCCGCCGCCGCTTCAGCAGCGCCGAGCGCGAATCGCTCCTGCCCCTGGCCGAGGAGACACCGCGCGTGGCCCAAGCCCACGGCCATCACGACCACGACGACCACCACCCGCACGACGGCTGCGGCTGCAAGGACGGCAGCCGCCCGCCCTGCGCCGGCTGCCTGAAGCGCCGTTGAGCCCCGCCCCTTTCCTCATGAGCGAACAAAAAATCACCATCGAGTATAACGACAAGGTCGTCCGCCAGTTCCTGCTCGCCACCGTCATCTGGGGCGCCGTGGGCATGCTGGTCGGCGTGCTCATCGCGTCGCAGCTGAACTTCTGAGGCGGCTCAATTTCGACCTGCCGTGGCTCACCTTCGACGCGACGCCCGCTGCACACCAACGCCGTCATCTTCGCCTTTGTCGGCAACATGATGTTCGCCGGCATCTACTACTCGACGCAGCGCCTCGTGAAGGCCCGGCTCGCGAGCGACTTCCTCTCCGCCCTGCATTTCTGGGGCTGGCAGGCCATCATCGTCGCGGCCGCCATCACGCTCCCGCTCGGCTTCTCGCGCAGCAAGGAATACGCCGAGCTCATCTGGCCCATCAACATCGCCGTGGCCTTCATCTGGGTGGTGTTTGCGGTGAACTTCTTCTGGACGCTCGCCCGCCGCCGCGAGCCTTCGCTCTACGTCGCCATCTGGTTCTACATCGCGACCATCGTCACGGTGGCGATGCTCTACATCGTCAACCACCTCTCGATCCCCACCTCGCTGCTCCACAGCTACCCGGTCTTCGGCGGCGTGCAGGACGCGCTCGTGCAGTGGTGGTATGGCCACAACGCCGTGGCGTTCTTCCTCACCACGCCGATCCTCGGCATCATGTATTACTTCCTGCCGAAGGCGGCGGAACGGCCGGTGTATTCCTACCGGCTCTCGGTGATCCATTTCTGGTCGCTGGTCTTCATCTACATCTGGGCCGGCCCGCACCACCTGCTGAACACCTCCCTGCCGGACTGGCTGCAGACCCTCGGCATGACGTTCTCGCTCATGCTCTGGGCGCCCTCCTGGGGCGGCATGCTCAACGGCCTGCTCACCCTGCGCGGCGCGTGGCACAAGCTCCGCACCGACCCCGTCCTCAAGTTCTTCGCCGCCGCCGTCACCTTCTACGGCATGGCGACCTTCGAGGGGCCGCTCCTCTCCATCAAGTCCGTCAACGGCCTCGCCCATTACACCGACTGGATCATCGGCCACGTGCATGCCGGCGCCCTCGGCTGGAACGGCTTCATGGCCGCTGGCATGATCTACTGGCTCCTGCCCAAACTCTGGAACAAGCCGCTTTATTCCCAGTCGCTCGCCAACCTCCATTTCTGGACCGGTCTGGTCGGTATCCTCCTCTACGTCGCCGCCATGTGGGTCAGCGGTATCACCCAGGGCCTGATGCTCAACGCCACCACCGAGGGCGGCACCGTCCTCGCCTATCCCAACTTCCTCGACACGCTGAACGCCATCCGCCCGATGATGCTCATGCGCGTGATCGGCGGCGGGCTCTACCTCGTCGGCTGGCTCGTGCTGGCCTACAACCTCTGGCGCACGATCCGGGGCGCACAGACCGTGAACGGCAGCATCGAGGTTTATGCCGAAAAGCCCGCCGCGGCGGACACCCGCCTCGGTTTCGCCGGCAGCGTCTTCAACGCCCCCGTGCTGCTCTCCGTCTTCCTCACCGGCTTCGCCACCCTGTGGATGCTCGGCGAGAATCTCGTCAGCGTCGCCGGCCTCGTCGGCGCCCTACTCACGGTCGTCGCGGGCTATGCCCTGCTCTACTCGCGCGGCAAGGTCTGGCAGGGCTGGTATGAACGCCTCCTGCTCAACGCCCTGCCGTTCACCGTGCTCACGTTCGTGGCCGTCGCCGCCGGCGGTCTCATCCAGATCGTGCCCACCGTGATGGTCCAGAAGGCCGCCAACATGGAAGACCGCGTCCAGGTGCCCTACACGCCGCTGGAACTGGCCGGCCGCGACCTCTACGTGCGCGAGGGCTGCTACACCTGCCACTCGCAGATGATCCGCACCATGGTGCCCGACGTGCTCCGCTACGGCGACTACTCCCGCCTCGGCGAATCCATCTACGACTATCCCTTCCAGTGGGGTTCGCGCCGCGCCGGCCCCGACCTCGCCCGCGTGGGCGGCAAGTATCCCGACGTCTGGCACCTCCGCCACATGGAAGACCCGCGCAGCATTTCCGTGGGCAGCAACATGCCCTCCTACCCGTGGCTCTCCGAGCGCAATCTCGACGTCGCCTCCCTGCCCGCCAAGATCAACGTGCAGCGCACGCTCGGCGTGCCCTACGGCCCGCTCACCCCGCAGCAGATCTTCGACCAGGTGAACGAACAGGCCAAGGGCATCGCCAAAAATCTGCGCGACGCCGGCGCCTACGTCGCCCCCGAGAAGGAGATCATCGCGCTCATCGCCTACCTCCAAAAACTCGGCCAGTTCGAACCCGTCACGCCGGCCGCCGCCAACTGATTCCCTCCCATGTTCAAACGACTCATTCTCGAGGACTACGCCGCCCTCTTCACCGTCGGCGCCTTCATTGTCGCGGTGACCATCTACCTCACGATGCTCTGGCGCGCCGTCCGCATGCCCCGCGGCCAGACCGAACGCTTCGCCCGCCTGCCCTTCGAATCCGAATCCTCCCGCCATGACGAACGCGCCTAAAACGCCCCCGCCCGAGGACCCCATCCGCGAGCACACCTACGACGGCATCCAGGAATACGACAAGCGCCTCCCCAACTGGTGGCTCTTCACGCTCTACGCGACCATCGTCTTCTGGATCGGCTACTGGTTCTACTACGAGACCTCGGGCATCGGCCCGCGCGACACCGCCGTGCTCGCCGCGGAACTCGAGCGCATCGAGGCCGCCAAGCTCGCCGCCGCCGCCGACCTGCTCGACGACGGCACCCTCTGGCAGATGAGCCGCAACAGCGTCTTCGTGCAGGCCGGCCGCGCCACCTTCAACTCCACCTGCGCCAGCTGCCACAAGGAAAGCCTCCGCGGCGCCGAGGACGGCGGCATCGGCGCCAGCCTGGTGGACGGCACGTGGGTCCACGGCGGCCGGCCCACCGAGATCTTTGCCGTCGTGGACAAGGGCGTGCTGGAAAAGGGCATGCCCGCCTGGGGCCCCATCATCGGGGCCAAAAAGACCGCCGAGGTCGTGGCCTATATCCTGAGCCACCACGAGGAGGCGAAGTAGGGCCGCCATGGCCGCACCGCGCCCATCGCTGGATTCCGTCACGACCATCAATCCCGACGGGTCGCGGCCCTTCCTGTATCCGGCCGACGCCAAAGGACGCTTCGCCCTCGCCCGCAAGGTCTCGGCCCTGCTGCTGATCGCGGTCTATCTCTCTCTGCCTTGGATCCAGGTCGGCGGATTTCCCGCCGTCTTCCTCGATGTCGCCCACCGGCGCTTCCACCTCTTCGGCTGGACCTTCGCCGCGCAGGACCTGTGGCTGACCTTCTTTCTCATCACCGGCCTCGGTTTCTCCCTGTTCTTCCTGACCGCCGTGCTGGGCCGCGTCTGGTGCGGCTGGGCCTGCCCGCAGACCGTGTTTCTCGACCATGTTTACCGGCGCATCGAGCGCTGGATCGAGGGCGACGCCGTCAGGCGCCGCGCCCTCGCCGCCGCGCCGCTCTCGGGGGAAAAGGTGTTCAAGAAAGGCCTCAAGCACGCGCTCTACGTCGCGGTGTCGCTGGTCATCACCCACCTCTTCCTCGCCTACTTCATCTCCGCCCCGGAACTCTGGACCATCATGCACGAGTCGCCGGCCGCGCATTGGAGCGCCTTCGCCTTCGTGTTCGTCGCCGCCGGCATCCTCTATTTCAATTTCGCCTGGTTCCGCGAACAGCTCTGTATCGTCATCTGCCCCTACGGCCGGCTCCAGTCCGCGCTGATCGACGACCACTCGCTGGTCATCGGTTACGACGCCAAGCGCGGCGAGCCACGCGGTAAACTTCACCTCTCCCCGGCGGGCCTGCCCGCCGAAGCCTCGGCGAAGGCGGGTGACTGCGTCGCCTGCAACCGCTGCGTGCAGGTCTGCCCCACCGGGATCGACATCCGGCAGGGCCTGCAATTGGAGTGCATCGGCTGCACCGCCTGCATTGATGCGTGCGACGAGGTGATGACCCGCGTGCACCGGCCCAAGGGCCTCATCCGTTACGATTCGCAGGCCGCCTTCACCGGCGGCCGCACCCGCTGGCTCCGCCCGCGCACCGTGCTTTACGGCGTGCTGCTCCTCGTCGGCATGACCGTCGCGGGCTGGGCCCTGTCCACGATCAAGCCCGCCGCCACCGGCATCACCCGCATGGTCGGCGCGCCCTACTTCGTGGACCCCGCCCATGTGCGCAACCAGTTCCTCGTGCGCGTGGTCAACAAGCGCGCCGTCACCACGGAGTTTATCGCCACGGTGGACTCCCCCGTGCCCGTGATCCTGAACGGCTTCACCACCCCGGTCGCCATCGCCTCGCTCGGCGAGGAAGTCCGGCCCCTCATCCTGCAGGTGCCGCGCGCGGCCTACGCGGGCCCCTTCCGCTTCACCCTCACCGTCACCGATCCCGCCGGCACGTTCAGCATCAGCCGTGAGGTCGAGTTCCTCGGCCCCGAAGCCCGCCTCCTCCGCGAGGAAAGCCCCGCGCCATGAACCAGCCCCGCTCCAGCAAACTCTGGCTCTGGGTTGTCGCCGCCTGCGCGCTCCAACTTGCGGCCTGGGCGGTCTGGCTTACCATTGCCTCGAAACACAAGGTCGCCGAGGTGCCGTTGCAGCCCAAGCCGGCCCTAAGCGATAAGCCGTAAGCGTTAAGCCTCGAGCTGCTCAACCACCCACAACGCTCCTAACCCAGCTTACCGCTTACCGCTTAACGCTTGTTGCTTAACGCTCCCGTCATGGAACTCGCCGCCGTCAACTCCCCCGCCGCCGCCTTCGTCGCCGGACTGGTGACGAGCCTGCATTGCGCCGGCATGTGCGGCCCGTTGGCCTGTGCGCTGCTGCCGATGCGCGGAGCGCCGGGACAACCCGCGGCCGACGCCGCCACCGTCAGCAGCGTTTACCAGCTCTCCCGGCTGGCCGGCTACACCGCGCTCGGCGCTCTCGCCGGCGGACTCGGCCGCACCCCGCTCAACTGGCTCAGTCACGACGCCCTCCGCTGGCTGCCGTGGGTGCTCGTCGTGTTCTTCATCGGGCTCGCCTTCCGCTGGGACCGCTATCTCCGCAAGCCGGCCGTCCTCGGCGGGCTCACACTGCGGCTCAACCAGTGGGCGCGCCGGCGCTCGCCGGTGACGGCCGCCGCGGCGGTCGGTTTCGCCACTCCGCTCCTGCCCTGCGGCCCGCTCTATTTCATCGTGGCCCTCGCCCTGGTCTCCGGCTCCGCCCTGCGCGGCGCCGAGTTCATGCTCGCCTTCGGCCTCGGCACCGTGCCGCTGCTGTGGCTCGCGCAGTCGCAGTTCCACTGGGTGCGGCAAAAACTCTCCCCGCTCTGGCTCGGCCGGCTGCGGCTCTCCCTCGCCCTCACCGCCGCGCTCGTCATCGGCTGGCGGCTGCGCGGCACGCTCGGTTTCGAGGGACCCGACGTGAACAATCTCGTCTGCTTCTGACATGCCAGCGCACCCCGCCGCCGCCCGCTCCGGTGCCGCCACCGCCTGCCGCCACTGCGGGGCGCCGCTGCTCGACGCCGCGTTGCGCGAGTCCGGCTTCTGCTGCGCCGGCTGCAGCTACGTGCACCGCCTCGTGCACGAGCACGGCCTCGCCGGGTATTATCGCATCAAGGACACCGTCACCGCGCCGGTGGACCCGGTGGTGTTCCAGCCGCGCGACTATGCGTGGCTGGAAGCCGCCCAAGCGGAGGCCGAAAAATCCGGCGGCGTGCCCGGGCTCGCCCTTTCGCTGCAGGGCATCTCCTGCGCCGGCTGCGTCTGGCTCATCGAACGGCTCTTCCAGCAGCAGCCGGGCGCGCGCGACATCATGGTCAACCCCCAGTTCGGCCAGGTGCGGCTGACCTGGATTCCCGGCCAGTGCTCCCTGGCCGGTTTCGCCCGCCGCCTGCAGGCCTTCAACTACCTCGTCGGCCCGGCGGACGCCGCCGGCGGCGAACCCGAGAGCCGCGGCCTCGCCCGGCGCATCGGCCTCGCGACCGCCTTCGCGATGAACGTGATGCTCTTCACCCTGCCGGTTTATTTCGGCATGGAGGCCACGTTCGAATACGCGCGGCTCTTCGGCCACCTCTCCATGGCCTTCGGCACCTTGAGCCTGCTCACCGGCGGCGGCTATTTCATCGCCCGCGCGGTGCAGGGCCTGCGCGTCGGCCTGCTCCACATCGACCTGCCCATCTCCATCGGCATTGTCGGTGCCTACCTCGGCTCGCTCTACGGCTGGCTCACGCACAACGAGGCCTTCGTCTATTTCGACTTCGTCAGCGGTTTCATCCTGCTGATGCTGCTCGGCCGCTGGGCGCAGGTCGCGGCCGTCGAGCGCAACCGCCGCCGCCTGCTCGCCCGCCAGCCCGCCGCGCCCCTGCTCGAAATGACCTCGCCGGACGGCACGGTCCGCAACGTGAAGCCCGACCAGCTGCCGGTGGACGCCACTTACCGCATCGCCTCCGGCCAGACCGTCCCGGTGGAGTCCGTGCTGCTCGCCGCTTCCGCCACCTTTTCCCTCGCCTCGATCAACGGCGAAGCCGAGCCGCGCCTGTTCGTGGCCGGCGGCCGGATTCCCGCCGGGGCCGTCAACGTCAGCCTCACCGCGGCCGGGCTGCGGGCGACGGAGGCGTGGAAGGACTCACTGCTGGCAAAACTCCAGCAGGCCGGCGAAGGCGCCGGCTACCGCCACCGCTTTCTGGAGCGCATCATCCAGGGCTACCTCATCGGCATCCTCGGCATCGCCACCCTGGCCGGTGTGGGCTGGTGGCTCGGCACGGGCGATGCGCTGCGCACCTGGTCGGTGGTCACCGCGGTCCTGGTGGTTTCCTGCCCCTGCGCCATCGGGCTCGCCTTTCCGCTCGCCGAGGAGATGGCCGGCGTCGCGCTGCGCCGCCACGGCGTGTTCGTGCGCCGCGGCGATCTGTGGGCCCGGCTCGACCACGTTCGCCGGGTGATCTTCGACAAGACCGGGACGCTCACGCTCGAAACCCCCGTGCTGGCGAATCCCGAAGCTCTCGCCGCACTCGACGATTCCGCCCGGGCCGCCCTCCACGCCCTCGTCGCGGACAACGCGCATCCCGTCAGCCAGTGTCTGCTCGAAAACCTGCTCGCGCGCGGGGCGCCCCCGCCGTTGCGCGGCGCGGTGGAGGAAAGTGTCGGCAACGGCGTCGAGCTCGGCGCCTGGTCGCTGGGCCGCGCCGGTTGGCGCGACGACGGCCCCGCGGACGGCGCCACGGTCCTCGCCCGCGACGGCGAGGGGCTCGCCCGTTTCCGTTTCCACGACGCCGCCCGCCCCGATGCCGCCGCCGAGCTGGCCGCGCTGCGCGCGCGCGGACTCGGCCTGCACATCCTCAGCGGCGACGCACCGGCCAAGGTCGCCGCGCTCGCCCGCGAACTCGGCCTGCCCGCGGCCGCCGCGCAGGGCGGCTGCAGCCCGGAGGCCAAGGCCGGCTGGTTCGACCGCCACGACCGGCAGGACACCCTGATGCTCGGCGACGGCGCCAACGACAGCCTCGCCTTTGACCGCGCCTTCTGCCGCGGCACGCCCGTCATCCACCGCGGTGTGCTCGGGCAGAAGGCCGACTTTTATTATCTCGGCCGCGGGCTCGCCGGCATCCGCGCGCTCTTCGAGGTCAATGCCGTGCGCCGCCGCGCGCAGATTTGGATCCTGGTTTTCTCGGTCGCCTACAACCTCACCGCCGTGGGCCTCGCCGTCGGCGGGCACATCAATCCGCTCGTCGCCGCCATCCTCATGCCGGTGAATTCCCTCCTCACCCTCGCCCTCGTCACCGGCGGCATGCGCCGCGCCTTCGCCATCCGCGCCTAGCGGGCGCAGCCTGCTTGCGCAATTTACTGTCAATGATGGTGTATCCGGCCATAATTGCGTGTGCATGACCATTGACGAGCGCAGGGAGCAGCTGATCCGGATTGTCGCCATGTCGCTGATTGTGGCCGGCGGCATCGCGGTCGCCGTGCTGTCCTTCGTCTATTACCGGCATCAGGCGCAAAACCTGCGGGACGCGGTCGCACAACAACTGCTGGCCGTCGCCGAACTGAAGGCCCGCGAGTTGGAGCACTGGCGACGCGAGCGTGAGAGCGACGCGCGCTTCTACCGGCTCAACCCGTCGTTCCAGCGCGCGGTGAGGGACTACCTGCTCGATGAGCAAAACTCCGCCGAAGTGGCGGCCTGGCTGCGCAACACCCAGGCCAGCCATGGTTACGAAATCAAGCTGCTCGATCCCGAAGGGCAGGTTCGCATGCAACTCCCCGCCGGCTTGCCGGCGCTTGGGACGGAGGAGACGGCCGCCCTCCAGCTCGCCTTGGCTCACGGCGCCGCCCAGTGGGTGGATTTTCACCGGAGGGACACGGATAGTTGGGTCCAGCTTTCGCTCGCCATCCCGCTGGCGGATCCGGCCGACCCAAACAAGACTCAGGCCCTGATGCTTTGGCGGCTTGATCCGCAGCGCTACCTGTATCCGATGCTCGAAACTTGGGCCACGCCCAATAAAACCGCCGAGACACTGCTCGTCCGGCGCGAAGGCGACCGGGTGCGTTATCTCAGTCCGCTGCGGTTCTCGGAACAAGCCCCGCTGGAATTCACGCTGCCGCTTGACCGGGCCGACCTGACCTCCGCCCGCGCGGTGTTGGGCGCCCGCGGCGTCATCAGCGGCGTGGATTACCGCGGGGAACCGGTGCTCAGCGCCGCGCAAGGCATTGACGGCACCGACTGGGTCCTGATCGCCCGCATCGACCAGGCCGAGGCCGAGGCTCCGCTGTTGCGGGAACAGCTCACCGTCCTGCTGCAGGCCGCCACCTTGCTCGCCGGACTCGGGATCCTCGCCGGCTTTCTCTGGCGCCGCGGTGAAATCCGCCACCTGCGCCGGCTGCATGAACTCGATGAAAACCTCCGCCGGAACGAGGAGCTGCTTCAAAACGTCCTCAGCGCCAGCCCCACGGTCATCTACCAGCTCGGCTGGGAAAGCTCCGCGGGCAGCCCGCCGCGCTACATCAGCCCCAACCTGGAGCGCCTCACCGGCTACACCCTGGCGGAAGCCATGCAGCCCAACTGGTGGCCGGATCACGTCCACCCGGACGACCGGGCGCAGGCGGCGACTTTTGCCGCCGGCCTCATCGCGCAGGGCCAGCTGGTGCATGAATACCGCTTCCTGCACAAGGACGGCCGCACCCTCTGGATTCGCGACGAGATGCGGCTCATCCGCGATGCCGCCGGACAACCCCGGGAGATCGCCGGGGCCTGGACCGACATCACCACGAAAAAACAGCAGGAAGAGGAGTTGCGGCTCAAGAGCGCCGCCCTCGACGCCGCGGCCAACGCCATCTTCATCACCAATCGCGAAGGCCGGATCGAATGGGCCAACGAAGCCTTCACCCGGCTCACCGGCTACACCCTCGACGAGGTGCTGCGCCGCAACCCGAAGGAACTCGTGAAATCGGGCGTCCAAGGCGAAGAATTCTACCGCGACCTCTGGAACACCATCCTCGCCGGTCGCCCGTGGAGCGGCGAACTCGTCAACCGCCGCAAGGACGGCACCCACTACAGCGAGGAAATGATGATCACGCCCGTGAAGGATGCCGCCGGTGCCATCACGCATTTCATCGCCATCAAGCAGAACATCACGGACAGGAAACTCCTGCAGGAGCAGTATCTCAAGGCCCAGCGGCTGGAGAGCCTCGGCATGCTCGCCGCCGGCATCGCGCACGACCTGAACAACATGCTGGCCCCGATCATCTTTGCCGGTCCGCTGCTGCGCCGGCGGCTGACCGACGAGAAGGATCTGCGCGTCATCAGCATGCTCGAAAGCAGCGCCGAGCGCGGCGCCGCGCTCGTCAAGCAGGTGGTGGCCTTCGCCCAGGGCGGCACCAACGTCCTGCGCGTCACCCAGCTCAAGCACGTCGCCCGCGATGTCGTCGCGATCGCGCAAAACTCCTTCCCCAAGTCCATCCGCATCCAGTCCAACATCCCCGCCGATGCCTGGCCGGTGATGGCCAATCCCTCCCAGATCCACCAGGTGCTGCTCAACCTGCTCGTCAATGCGCGCGACGCCATGCCCGACGGCGGCACGCTCACGGTCGCGCTCGCCAACCGCACGCTCAGCGTGGAGGACGTCGCCAACCAACCCGAGGCCCGGCCCGGCGACTGGCTGCTCATCACCGTGGGCGACACCGGCACGGGCATCCCGCCCGACGTGCTGCCGCGGATCTTCGACGCGTTTTTCACCACCAAGGCCAAGGGCAAGGGCAGCGGCCTCGGGCTCACCACCGTGCGCACCATCGTGCAGGCGCACCACGGCTTCATCAAGGTGGAGAGCGAGCCCGGGCGCGGCACCACCATGCGCATCTTTCTCCCCGCCAGCCGGGAGCAAGCGCCCGAGGAACCGGCCGCCGCCACCGGCCTGCCCGAAGGCCAGGGCGAACTGATCCTGCTGGTGGACGACGATCCCAGCGTGCGTGAAAGCATGGAAGTCGTGCTCCGTCAGGGCAACTACCGGGTGCTCACCTGCAGCGACGGCGTTGAGGCCATCGTGCTTTACCAGTCCCAGTCGGGCAAAATTGATCTCGTCATCACCGACGTGGACATGCCCAACCTCAACGGCGCCGTGCTGGCCGCGACGCTGCACCAGTTGCAGCCCAGCCTGCGCATCATCGCCATCAGCGGGCTGGCCAGCGCCGCCAACGCCACCGTGACGGAGGCGCGGCGCCATGCGCGGGCTTTCCTGCAGAAACCCTTCGGCGCGGCGGAACTCCTCCGCACCGTGCACGAGGTGCTGCACCCGCCGGCCTGACGCCGCGCGCCCGCGAGTTCCGTTGACGGTCGGCCCCGGGCGGATTCCCCTTCTTCCGCGCCGTCATGCCGTCCGCCGTCCCGTCTCCCCGCCGCCCCGCCCGCCGCTCCCCGCGGTTCGGCGCGGCGATCGCCGTCGGGCTGCTGCTCGGCCTGGGCCTGGTCCGGCTGGAGGCGCTCACCGTCCGGCAGCTGCTGGACGATCCCACGCTCACGCCGAAGCGGTTCGCCAACCTGTTCGAGGGTTTCACCTACCAGTTTTTCAACTACGTGCAGAACCCCGACGTGTTTCTCCGCACCAAGACCGGCGACTGCGACGACTATGCCATCCTCGCCGACCACGTGCTCGGCCACCACGGCTACGACACCCGGCTCATCCACGTGCGGATGATGGGCCGCATCGCGCACGCCGTCTGCTACGTCACCGAGGACAAGGCCTACCTCGACTACAACAACCGCCGCTACACCTTCAACCTCGAGCGCTGCAAACCCGACATCCGCTCCATCGCCACCAAGGTCGCCCGTTCCTTCGAGGCCAACTGGACCTCCGCCTCCGAGTTCACCTACGACTACGCCACCGACGTGAAGGAGGCAAAGTTCACGGTGGTCAAAACCGATCCGCCGGCTCAGGATCCCGACCGTGGGAGATACTGAAACGGCCCCGCCCTCTCCCAACCCCCGCCCAAATTGAAAGACCCGACCATCAAACGCGTGCTGGCCCTCTTCGCCCTCGTCACCGTGGTGCTTGTCGCCGTGGCCGCGCATGCGGTCCGCCAGCTCAACCGCACCGCGACCGCGAGCGACTGGGTCAACCGCACGCACGCCCTCATCAACGAGCTTGAAGGCATCGCCGCCGCCACCCAGAGCGCCGAGGGCTCGCTGCGCGTCTATGCCCTCACCCGCGATCCCCGCGATCTCGCCGCCGTCCGCCGCAGCCAGGTGCGGCTGGCCGATCACCTTGAGGTGGCCGGCGCGCTCGCCCGCGACCAGGCCGCCACCGCCGCGCAGGTCGCCCGGCTCGCCACCCTGGCCGAAACCCGCAACGCCTTTGCCCGCGAACTGGGCGCCGCGCCGCCCGAATCGCTCGCCGCCCTGCTTGCCGCCGACGCCGCCAGCACCGCGGTGGAGGAACTCCTGCGGCTGGTCGAACGGCTCGTGACCGAACAGATGGACCTGCTCGCCGCGCGCGACCAGGAATCCTTCCTCCAGGCGCAGACCACCCGCTGGACCATCGGCCTCGGCGTGGCCGTCAACTTCCTGCTCCTCGCCGCCGGCGCCTGGCTGATCCGCGACGACATCCTGATGCGCCGCCGCGCCGCCGCGGCCATGGCCACGGCCAATGCCCAGCTCGAATCCCGCGTGCAGGCGCGCACCGCCGAGCTCAGCGCCGCCAACGAGCGCCTGAACCTGGAAAACCTCGAGCGCCGCTGGGCCAACCAGGCCCTCGAGCACCAGCTCCGTTACAACCACCTCATCATCAATTCCATCACCGACCTCGTCTTCGTCATCACCAAGGCCGCCAACATCTCCCGCATCAACCCCGCCGTCGAGCATGACACCGGCTGGCTGGCCAAGGACCTCATCAACCGGCCCCTGCCCGAACTGGTCCGCCTGACCGCCGGCGAGCTCCCGCTGCAGCGCGCGCTCAAGGAGGGCCACGACCTCCGCGACCTGCCCGCCATCCTGCACCGCAACGAAGGCGGGGAGGTCCCCGTCCGCTTCACCTTCTACCCGCTGCGCGACGGCAACAATGTCGTCGGCGGCGTCGTCATCCTCAACCGCACCACCGCCTGAGCCGCCCGTTCCCCATGAGCCACCACATTTTGATCGTCGATGACGAGGCCGAGATCCGGAGCCTGCTCGAACAGTTCCTCAGCTTCAGCGGCTACCGCATCACCACCGTCGCCACCGCGCGCGAAGCCCTTGCCCACGCCGCCGCCACCCCGCCCGACCTCGTGATCTCCGACCTCCAGCTGGAGGAGTCCGACGGCCTCGACCTCATCGCCAAGCTGAAGGCCGCCCAGCCCGGCCTGCCCGTCATCCTGCTCACCAGCGTGCTCTTCGACCGCCAGACCGTGGAGGAAAACCTGAGCAAACGCGTCTCCGCCTACCTCCCCAAGACCACGCCCCTCACCCAGCTCCTCGCCGAAATCCAGCGCCTGCTGGCCACCGGCAAGTAGAAGGCCGCAGGCAGGGCGCGACCGCCCTACCCCGGGCCCTTTCTTGGCCATCCGTTGTAGGCCAGCGCGCTTGCGCGCGCCCCGGAAAAGCGGAAAAACCGGCGCCCGGGAATCGGTTGAAAAAAACCTTGAACTGCGCGGGGCGAGTCGAGATTTTGCGCGTTCCGTTTTTTGGTAGGATACTCAAGTGGCCAACGAGGGCAGACTGTAAATCTGCTGGCTAACGCCTTCCCTGGTTCGAATCCAGGTCCTACCACCACTCCGTAAAAGCCTCATTCTCACAGGGATGAGGCTTTTTCTTGCCCACAATTCACATCCTTGGCTTGCTGGTGCCCCACCCGCAAAAAGCCGCATTTATCAGCACTTTTGTTCGTAATACGAACATGAAAATCTCGAGAGGAACCGACCGACGCAACCTTGCCCGCGGACACGCGGCATATTTTTTGTCGGTCGATCGCCGCAAGCGCTACTTTCACACGGAAGCGGAGCGCGATGAGGCATATCAACGGCAGATCGCGATGCACGAGATGGGTGTGGGGCGGGTCGCAGTCACTTCGAGGGACAGTGTTGAGCTTGCCGAGATGCTGAAGCTCAGGGGCGGCCGCCCCGAGTCCCTGCTGGCCATTTTTAAGGCCGGTCTGGCGTCACTCCCCCCTGTCAGCACCTCGCTGGCCGACGCCCGGGAGCAATTCTTGAGGGAAAAACGCAAGGCAGTCGCTGCCGGATCCCTGAAACCGCGGTCGCTCAAGCAGCAACGCCTGGCGATTGATGCGATGGCGAAGGAAACCGGCTTCGAAATGCTGGCGGATGTCAAAAACCCGGCCCTCGAGAGCTGGCTGACCGAGCGGAAGCTGAGCCCGAAGGGACTCCACAGTTTTTCCAAGGCGCTCGGCGTGTTCCTGAACTGGTGTGTGGCAAAAAAATACCTCGCGGAGTCGCCGCTGAGCCAGATCTACATCCCCGAGCCCGCACCGAAGCGGGTGATATTCGAAGTTGATGAAGTTGCGCGGCTATTCCGGGTGGCGACCAAGGATTTCCCCGACCTGTTGCCGCTCCTTGCGCTCGAATGGTTCGCCGGCATCCGTCCCGAGACGGCCGAGCTGCTGGAATACCGGCTGATTCATCGCTCCGATCGCGTCATTCGGCTCGAGGTTGGCAAATTCAGCCAGGGCAGCGCCGAGTTCGTGGAGAATATACCTGATACGGTCTGGCATTGGCTGCCCAAAAGGCTGTCTGGCAGGGTGGCGCCGCCAAATTACAAACACCGCATCACCGCCCTGCATCAAAAGCTCGGTTACACCAGCCGCAACCCTTGGCCGCAGGACGTTGCGAGGCGAACTTTCGTGAGTCATTTCGTGGCGCTGACGGGCAGCCTCGACTCGGCGGCCTTTGCGATCAACCACAAGCGGCCGGCGACCACGTTGAAATACTACCGCCGGCGCGTCTCAAAGGAGAGCGCGAAGGCCTACTTCGCCATCAGGCCTAATGCTACGGCCGCCAAGGCCATCGCCGTGCTCGCTGCTTAAACCGGCCACTCCGAAAAGTCCCGGACGATCCGGAGGAATTTCGGGTTCCTGAGCGCGCGCTGCCTCAGCTTCTCAAGCGCCTCCTCGAGTTCGCGGTTCACCTTGGCCGGGGCGGCATCCTTTAGCCGCACGTCCACCCGGAACGCCAGCCCCCCGTCCATGCGCGCCTGTATGTCGGCCAGGTAGGCGGCGTAGAGGTCCACTTTCTTCACGCTGTCCGACACCGCATGTATCATCTGACCGAGGCGTTCGGGTGCGGGAATCTCACCGTTGCGGATATAGCGGGTGATCTGCGGCGGTTTGATGCCGCAGGCGTCCGAGAAACGCTTTTGCGAGCCGTCAAAGTCGGCGGCAATCACCTGGCCGAGAAAACTTCCAAAGTTTGTCATCGCTGTAAAATTGCGCGCCGGGAAAGTATTGCGCAATAAGAAAATTTTTCTTGCATCCGGATTGGAGGGGTCACAGAGATTGCGTCTCGCGTAATTGTTTCTTATTACAAAATTATGAATATAAAAGTAGTCCGTTTCCTCGAGTCCATCAAGCGTCAGGCCGAGTTTCGAAGGACAGCCCCTAGCGAGGATCCCGCTGTTGCGCAAGAAGCCGGTCGGTTGGAATTGTATGTTTCGGAACGCCTGAAAGATGCGTCCGGAGAAAAACCCTCCGCCCAGCCTGTAAAACGCCGCGCGCTCGCCCGGGCCTGACCAATGGATTTCAGCCCGGCGCAACTTCAGACGCTGGCCCAGCAGCTTGCCCCGATGGTGGCGCAGGCCACGGCCCCGCTCATCGCGAGCGAGCTGCGCGAGTCGCTGCGCCCTTCGGGCAAATATATCAAAGGAACGCACGCGATTGCCAAGTTCCTCGACATTTCCACCGACACTCTCCGCCGCCGCATGAAGAGCAAGGCCGGACAGCGCATCCCGGTTTGCGGGTTCGAGTCCTACAACCACCGCGGCAAGACGCGGCTCAGGCCGGTCTGCAAACGCGCAGAGCTGGCGGCATACCGTGAAAACATTTCGTCCGCAAAACCATAACCGCAACCCACCCATAGCCATGTCTGAATCCCTCGTCCCCGTTAGCAATGACTCCGCCCTCTGCCTCTCCGACGCTTCGCGATTCGAGCACATCCAGCGCGTCGCCGCGATGTTCTCCAAGTCCGACCTCGTGCCGGCGGCCTACAAGAACAACGTCCCGAACTGCATCATCGCGCTCGAGATGTCCACGCGCATGAAGGCCAGCCCGCTGATGCTGATGCAGAACCTGCATATCATCCACGGCAAGCCGGCCTTCGGCTCTTCCTTTCTCATCGCCAGCATCAACGACAGCCGGCGTTTCAGCCCGCTGCGCTTCACCTATGTCGGCGATGTCGGCACGAAGTCCCGCGGGTGCTACGCGCACGCCATCGCCTTGCAGGACAAGACCGAGTGCATCGGCGTCACCGTCACCATGGAAATCGCCGAGAAGGAGGGCTGGACGAAAAAGAACGGCAGCAAGTGGCAGACCATGCCGGAGCTCATGCTCATGTATCGCGCCGCCACTTGGTGGGCGCGCATGTATGCGCCCGAGCAGACGATGGGATTCCAGACTCAGGATGAGATCATTGACCTGATCGACCCCGATGCCATTCCGGCTTCACCCGAGCCGCCAGCCGCACCCGCGCCGCGCGCAAAGCGCGACAAAGGCCTTTCCGGTGCCCGCAGGGTTTCCGAGGCAGCGCCCGAACAGCCGGCTGCCACCACCGATGCCCCTCAGAGCGGGCCTGCCCCATCTCCTGAAGAAGCGCCGGCGGTCACAGAAGAAGGTCCCGCGGACCAGCAGCCGGCAGCCAATGAAGTTCAGCCGGCAGCGACCAATGTGCGGCGCTGCGAAGTCAGGGCCGTCCAGGAGCAGCAGGCCAAGAAAGCCAACGGCACCGTCGGCCCCGTCACCAAGGTCACGCTTGTCGGCGACCACGAGGGCATTGCCTACTTTGACGGCCCCGCCTCCGCATTTGCTCCGGTCGGGGCGGTGATTGACGCCACCCTCGAGTCCCGCGACAACAAGGGGGCGGTCGCCTACGTCATCCTCAAATTCGAAGTCATGGGAGGCTGACATGGGCCGACCTCGCTACAAAGCCTACGCCATTCGCATGAATGGCGCAGCCTGCACGGTCAACCGCACGCTGCACCGCTTGGGCTGCCTGCTCGTCGCCGAAGCCGACGAGCAGGCAGCAGTCATCGAGATTGCCCGCGATTCTGGCAAGGCGCCGGCCGAGGCCGCCAGGCAGCGCGCCATCCGCATGATTTCGCGAACGAACCGCCTAATTGCCCGCCTGCCCCAGCTTGAGGCGTCACTGGTTGCAGAACAAAAGACGGTCCGCCGCCTGCGTTCCATTTCCGGCAACTGGAGCATCGTTGGCCTGAAGTAGAACACCGCATGCAATCGGCGAAAATCACCGTGACTTGGGATGAGGCCAAACAGGTGGCGGGCCACCTCAAGGTTCGTGCGCGCAGCATTGAAGCTCTCGCGGACACACGCCGGGCCAGAGGGGGCGGCTATGCCACGGCCGCCAGCTTGGACGCCTTCGCCGACAAACTGCTCGCGCCATTCCTGCAAGACAAAGACCTCAACCGGCTCAATCAAGAGGCGGACCACGCCACCAAAGGGAAATCATGAAACCAGTGATCCGCTGCAGCAGTCTTGACCGGCTCCTTTCTTGCCCCGGCTCATTCACGTTGGAAGCCCTCGAAAGCGACCGGCTTGATATATTTGCCGGCCCGTCCGGCAACGAAATGACATGGCGCGGCAACTGGTGCCACCACCAGGCTGCCCTCCGCCTGGTCAAACAACATGGCGCCATCCCGCCGCCCAACGGCCTGCCGCCGCCCGTGCTGCCGAAGCTGTGGCAGCCTTCGCCTTGGGATGAAAGAACCGTCTCATGGTATCTGAGCCACCTGCTTACCAAGATACCCGATGACCACGCCATCTACGTCGAACGCCACGCCACACTCGAGTTCGAACGCTTTATCCTGTCGGGCCATATTGATGAGTATGACATCAATCCCGAAGGCACCGTGTTTAACCTCAACGACCTTAAAACCGGCGTGAGTATTGTTGATATAGCCGACGAAAACTGGCAGCTCCTCGGCTATATTGTCCTGCTGAAGTCTCTGCATCCACGGCTCAAATCCGGCACGGCCCGCATATTTCAACCAATGGCCGACGACCCCATTACAGAGGGGGAGGTTCACGACATCGATGCGGTCGTCGGCTACCTCGAGGAGAAGATCAACACCGCCCTCGACAACCTGCACACCCTGCAAACCGGCTATAAACAATGCCGGCTTTGCCCAGCAGCCTTGTATTGCCCAGCCATCAAAGAAGAAATCGCCGCCATGAAGCTCACTCTGACCCCCGAAACCATCGCCAGTATCAAGACGGACCTGCCAACTCCCGAGCTGGCGAAGCTCGCGACCGCCGCCCGCACGCTCAAAGGACCCATCGATAAAATCATGGAGTCGTTCAAAGAGCGCGTGACCGCCGAAGGCTCTGTCACACTGGAAGACGGCACGGTCGCCCAAATCGTGGATACGCCCGGCGACCGCGTGATCGCAAACACCCAGGTCGCCTTCGAGTTTGCGAAGAACAAAGTCGGCGAGGACGCCGCCTGGCGTTCCACCAAAATCTCGCTGACCAAGCTCGAGGACGAGCTCGTGGAGACGGGCATGAAGCGCACGTCCAAAAAATCGGAGTCCGCCCAATCGTGGATCCGCGACAACCTCGGCCACCTGATAACCCGCCCCACGCAGAAAACCCTGCGCTTCTCTTGAAGTTACCCAATAAAACACGCAACAAGTAGCCACACCATGCGGATTGAATTCACCATCCCCGGCGAGCCCTCGACATTTACCTCCCAAAGGAAAGGCGTCACGCGCCGCGGGATCTTCTACACCAAAGCCGAGGCCAAGGCCGAGGAACGTCGCATCCGCCGGTTGGTGAGGCCCCACCGCCCGCCGCAACCGCTCGATGCCCTGCTCGAGGTGGAAGTGACGTTTGTTGCTCCGCTCACCTACGCACAGGCCAAACGGCACATCGATCAGCTTTCCAACCTCGACTTCATGCTCCGCAAGGGCACCGCGCCAGATTGGGACAACTGGCCCAAGCTGCTCTGCGACTGCCTAACCAAAGAAGGATTCTGGACCGATGACTCACGCATCTCCGACGGCATCTGCCGCAAACGCTACGGCACCTATCCCCGCATCATCGTCAGCATCCGGGAAGTTCCCGAAGAACTATCCTGACCTCCATTTCCCCGAGGGCATGGCCTGCGGCAACTGCTATCACCGCCACTGCCGGATGGTCCCCGTAATGCCCCGCTGCCCAATCTGCCACACCGAACGCTCCCAAGCTGCCGAAGACCTTTCATCCCTCTTTTAGTGAACCCCCTCCCTTTCCAACTCATAGACGATGCGACAGCGCCCATGGCCGCCGAAGCCATCAATCAGGAGCGCGCCGTCATGCAGCGATATGGCGCACGGCGCTATCAGGCCGAGGCCGTGGTATCGGTTGGCGCCGGCTTTGCCGAGGATCCTGAAATCAAAGCCCAGCTCGTCTGTGCAGCAACCGGCACCGGCAAGACCATCATCTTCTCCGTCTTGGCCAAAATCGAGGAAGCCAAGGGCGGACGCACCCTCATACTTGCCCACACCGACGAGCTGATTGACCAGGCTATTGACAAGTTGTTCAGGTCAACCGGCCTGAAGGCCGCCAAGGAAAAAGCCCAGCACTACGCCGGTCGCTGGGCCAAGATCGTTGTTGGCTCCGTCCAGACCCTGCACCGGACCCTGCGCCTGACCTCTTGGCCAAAGAATCACTTCACCCTCATCATCGTTGATGAGGCGCACCGCAGCCTGGCCGAGAGCTACCAGACCATCCTGCAACACTTCATGGCCGGAGGAGCGAAGGTTGTTGGAGTCACGGCCACGCCGGACCGCGGCGACAAGCGTGCCCTTGGCGAGTTCTACCAGCGCATCGCCTATGACTACGGCCTTCGGCAGGCCTGCCGGGATGGCTGGCTCGTCCGCCCCATCGTCAAGACCATGCCGCTCTCGATCGACCTGAACGGCGTGAAGACCAAGAAGACGGCCGACGGCAACGACCTCGACCGCATGGAGGTGGGGCGCAGGTTGGTGCCATTCCTCGGCGCCATCGCCGAGAACATCAAGAAAGAGGCCGGGGCCAAGAAGGTGCTCATCTTCATGCCGTCCGTCGAGACGGCCCAGATGATGGCCGATGCGCTGAGGGCCGCCGGCGTGTCGGCCGATTGGGTTTGTGGCGACAAAAAGCTGTGCCCGGACCGGACCGAGCGCGTCGAGCGTCACAAGGCCGGCCGGTTTCAGGCCCTCGTCAACATGGCCATCCTCACAGAAGGCTACGATGACGACTCCATCGAGATCATCGTCTGCCTCCGCGCCACCAAAATCCGGTCACTCTACGCGCAAATCATCGGCCGTGGCACCCGGCCGATGGGCAACATCGTCAAGCAACTCAACCAAGCCTCCAACGCACTCGAACGGCAGGCCATCATCGCCGCGTCAGACAAGCCGGTTGTCACCATCCTCGACTTTCTTTGGCTTTACGAGAAGCACGACCTTTGCCGCCCGGCCTCGCTTGTCGCCAAGGATGCCGCCGTTGAGGAGCAGATGGAAGAATCATCGCCGGCCGCCGGCGATGTCATCGACCTGCTCGAGGCCGAGGAGCGGGCCGAGCGCGACCTCCTCCAAAAGCTCGAGGAAGACCTGAAGAAAAACCAAAACAAGCGCTCCGAAGTGGTGGACCCGCTCGCCGTTGCCGCCGACCTCGCCGACATCGAGCTCGCCAACTACGAGGCCATGACCAAGCGCGACGCCCGGCCGGCCACCACCGAACAGCTCCGGAAGCTACTGGCCAACGGCGTTGATGCCTCGAAGATCAAGAACTACGGCCACGCCCGCGCCACGCTGGACAAGATTGTCCGCCGCCATGAGGCCGGGCTTTGCAATATCAGGCAGCTTAATTTCTTCACGAAGCTGGGGGTTGACGCCTCGCAGATGTCTCAGGACGAAGCCTTCGCCCGGATGGCGGAGTGGGAGTCCAAGCAGCGCACACGGGAGGTTTCCGCATGAAGAAGTCCAAGAGCGTCTTCGACCGCGACCTTCCGCACAGCCTGGAAGCGGAGGAATACTTTCTCTCATGCTGTTTCATTGACGGCCGCGATGCCATGGCCCGGGCGCGCGTCAGCGGGCTCACGTCGGACATGTTCTTTGCGCCAGCCAATGCGCTGATTTACCGCCGGCTGAACGACCTCTACAATGCCGACAAGTCGCTGGACGTGGCCACCCTCGCCGAGGAGCTGAAGCTGTCGAACCAGCTCGAGCAGGTTGGCGGCTACCCCTACCTGACCCAAGTAAGCTCGCGCATACCGACCACGGCGCAGGTGCATTACTTCATTGAGCGGCTGGTGGAGCTGCACGCCATCCGACGGATCATCCACCTCTCTATGGATGCCGCGGAGAAAGCATTCTCCTACGCCGGCGGCGGAACCTCCGAGCTTCTGCGCGACCTCGAGGCCGGCATCCTCGCGGTCAAACAAAGGGAGGACATTGATGCCGGGCTGCGTCCGCTCACCAGCTACGGCCTCCCGCCGGAGGACGACCCCGCCTGCCTGATGGGCCGGAACAGGTATATCTGCCGCGGCGCCGGCGTGCTCATCGTCTCGTCCGCCGGCATGGGCAAGTCCACCCTCCAGTCGGAATGGGCGGCCAAGGCCGCGCTCGGGATGCCCTTCCACGGCATCGAGTGCAAGAAGCCGCTCAAATCCCTCGTCATTCAGGCCGAGGACGACGACGGCGACATCGGCGAGGTCATGTTCTCGCTCAAGACTTCCATGAACCTGAGCGAGGGCCAGCTCGCGCAGATCAACGAGCGGGTCGTGGTCGTCCGCGACAACATCACCCGGGGCGACACCTTCATCGACCGCCTCCGCATCCTGGTCGAGAAGGTCAAGCCGGACCTGGTTTGGCTCAACCCGCTGCACGCCTACGCCGGCTGCGACATTTCGGACGCCAAAGAGATGGGCCGTTTCCTGCGCGAAGGGCTCAACCGCATCAACCGGGAAAACAAGTTCGCCTACATGGTCATCCACCACACCCCGAAGCCGATGACCGGGAAGAACGTCGGCGAAAAGAAGTGGCACGAGTTCATGTATGACGCCTCCGGCTCGGCCGAGCTGGTGAACTGGGCGCGCGCCGTGCTGACCCTCAAGCCGACCGACACCGAGGGCGAATTCAACCTCATCCTCGCCAAGCGCGGCAAGCGCGCCGGCGTCGTGCAGGAGGTCAAAGGCGAATACAGCACCTATCTCGAGGTCACGACCAAGATCCCGCTTCGCCACTCAACAACCAAGGTTGAGGTCCCCGGCCGCAAACAGCCGTTCCACCTCGTGGCATGGGAAGCCCGCGACCCCGACACGCCGCCGGACAAGAAGGGTAGGGGCAAGCCTTTTGCCGCCGCCTATTCGGACGGCGACATCCTCAGCTACTTCCCGTCAAGCGGCGAGGAACCCGCGCCCTACGCGCTGGTCGCGCGCGCCCTCAAAGAGGGCAACGGCATGGCCAGTGCCACCTTCTCCCGCCGGCTTACGAAGCTGCTTGAAGCCAAGTTCGTGCGCCAGACCGACGACAAACGCTACCTCCGCTCCGAATCCGGCGATGCCGAAGCGGAGAAGTTCCTCAAATCCCGCGAATGAAAATCCCCATCTACGCCTACACCGAGCACGGCCTCCTCTGGGTCTGCGACATGGAGGAGAACCGCATCCGCCAGGAACTGATCACCCTCCAGCAGGGCAACCCCCAATGGCACTATCACGCCTGGCACCGCAGCAACAAGACCATCACCCCGCGCCACCCCGCCTTCTACACCCGCAACCAGTTCAAAGATGAATCTCAAAAAAATCGAACACCTGATCATAAAGCGCCGCGTCCAAGCCATTGTCAAAGAAGTGGCGGGCAGGCGCTTCCTTTTCGGCTTCGAGCGGCTGAACAAGCGCTCGAGGAAGGCGCACGTGAAATACCTCTCGCAGCCCATCGACCTGAGCACCCTTGCCAAGGAGGCACAGGAGAAGGCGTCACAACCACAACCTGAATGTAACCCAACAAAATGAGCAACACCCGCACCGTCACCGTTCACCGCGCCGACCACGGTCCGGACGAAGCCCCTGTCCAGCCCTGCACCATCGTCATTGGGAAAACCCTCGGCGAGGACGGTCAGCCAAACCTGCCCCTGCACCAAATGGTCATGGGCTTCAAAGTTGAGGCCGACATCATTGCGGACGCGCTTTTCGACCACCTGCCCCAAGGGGTCAGCTATCGCGTCATGCTCCGGCTCATGGAGCGCAATCTCCAGCGCCACAACTCCCCGC
Organism: Opitutaceae bacterium; assembly: GCA_026125215.1. Lineage (GTDB taxonomy): Bacteria > Verrucomicrobiota > Verrucomicrobiia > Opitutales > Opitutaceae > UBA2377. Next base: position 1,687 of record JAHCLN010000036.1, on the reverse strand, counting down.
GAAGGGCCTGACATGACAACGCACCACGAACCGGAGGGCGAAGTCTTCCTCGTCGCGATCTGCCTGCCCGCCGACGCCGCGCTGTCGCGCCGCTTCCGCTGGCGCATGTTTCGCCGCGGCGACCGCCCCGATGACATTCAGTCGATCGGCTACGGCAACGAGCCGGACATCTCATGGCTGCGCGGCGTGGAGCTGCGGTCCGGCATCTGGGATGTCACCCTTGGCGACCAGCTCCTCACCGAACCCGAGCGCACCGCGGCCGCCCGCTACGGCTGGAAAATCAAACCCATCCCGGCATGGATCCTCGAACGTCTCTTGGCCTGAAGCGCCTCAAGGAGGCCGACGCCGCCCTGCTTGCCCTCGGCTTCAAACCCAAAGGCCACAGCCCCATCCCCGCCCTGTGCCTGCTCGCCTACGCGGGCATCGGGCCGGCCACACCCTGGAGCGATGCCGGCAGCCCGCTCCTCACCGTCACCCAGGCCATGGAATTCGCCCGGCGCGAATACGCCTACGAATACGCCGCCAACACCCGCGAGACCTTCCGCCACGGCGCCATCCGGCCGTTCGTGGCCCTGCGCCTCCTCGTCGCCAATCCCGACGCCCCCAACCGCCCGCGACAATCACCCAACAACCGCTACCAGCTTCAGCCCGACGCGCTCGCGCTGCTGCAACTCCTCCCATGAAAGAACCCGAAAAAACCGCCCACGAGGCCGACGGCATCCCGCCGTCGTTGCTTCGCACCATCAGCATCAACCCAGGCGAGGCCTTTGCCCTCGTGGAATACAACATGATGGCCAAGCAAACCATGCTCACCGAGGCCAGCTACATCCGCAACATCGAGCTGCCAAAGGCCAAAGAGGCCAAAAACGAGGAGCTCTGGATCTCCCTCAGCAAGAAGGCCGACCACCTGACCATGCTCGCGGAGAACCGCCAGCTCCGGGCCAAGGAACTCCTCGCCCTCTATCCCTCCGCCACCGACGACAACAGCAACCCCGACATCATCCCGTTCATCGGCAAATCATGAGCACGCCCGACGGCATGAGCACGCCCGACAATCTGCTCACCCTCAAAAACCTGATCTCCAACGCCCGCCACGAGTCGGAGCGCCTGCACCGCGAACTCCACCTCGCCCGACAGCGCATCGCGGCCTTGGAGCACGTCGCCCACCTGCAGCACAAGGCCCTTGGCATGGAGGAGCTCGCCCGCTACACCCGCACCAACGGCCACCGCCAATGGACCAACATCCCCGGCGAGTGGCTCTACCGCGGCGGCGCCATCTTCTCCGGCAACTTCAACGAGGTGGAGCAGGCCACCGCCGCCTACCAAAAACTCTTCCCGCCACAATGACAACCAGGCATACCTTCTCCCATCAAGGCCACCTGTTCATGGCTTCCCTGCACAGGCTCAGCGATTCGGGCTACAACCGCTGGCAGGTTCTCTTCACCGTCGTTTTGCCCAAGATTGAAGACAGACGCTGGGGTAGTTTGGTCAAACACGCCGACGGCAAAATCACCACGTTCGACCTCAACGAACACCGCAGGATCGACCGGACGATGGAGCAGATTGCGATCGCCCTCTTCCCGCCGGATGAACCTGAATCCAGCGCTCAGGGCCTCGCATAACTGTCTCCCACCGTCCCCCCGCCAACCCCCATTGAGACCCCGACCACCAACCCCAACACCAGCAG
>JAHCLN010000035.1 GCA_026125215.1 Opitutaceae bacterium | reverse complement strand
AGTTACGTGATGAGCGACATTCTCGCCGCCTTCTTGTATGCCCAATTGGAACGTTGGTCCGACATTCAACAGAAGCGTGCCAGTTTATGGAGCATTTACCGGCACCAGCTTTCCGATTGGGCGCAGTCTAATGACATAGGCCTACCTGTGGTCCCCGCCCACTGCCAGCAGGCCTATCACATGTTTTATCTATTGCTGCCTTCACTTGAAAAGCGGCAGGCTTTCATCACTCACCTCGCCCAGCACGGCATTCAAGCGGTTTTTCACTACCTTCCGCTCCATCTGTCCTCCTACGGCCGACGCTGGGGGCGGGGCCAAAATTCCTGTCCGGTGACTGAGAATATCAGCGCCCGTCTTGTGCGCCTGCCGTTTTACAATTCCATGGATGAGGCTACCCAAGAGGAAGTCATTTCCACCGTTAGGTCGTTTCAGTAGTTTATGAAGACGCCTGGATTCTTCGGTCTCGCTTTTATCTTCCTTACCCTGCTTTTCACGGTGACCGGACAGCTGCTGGTTAAACACGGTATGCGCTCGATGGGACCGGCCCCAACCGAACTCTTTAAGCTCCCTTCATATATCCTACAGGCCATGTTGAGCCCCTTTGTGGCCGGCAGTTTTGTATGCGCCGCTTTGGCCGCGTTATGCTGGATGGCGGCCGTATCGCGTTGCGATCTCAGCTTCGCCTACCCGTTCATGGGATTGGCTATCGTTTTAACGCTCGCGCTCACACCGCTTTTTTTTGGCGAGCGGGTTCAGCTTCACCAGTGGACGGGAGTGGCATTGGTAGTTGCCGGGGTATGGTTGGCCTCGCGTGGAGAGTGAATTTGGAGATTACTGGCCAAGGAGTATCCAGGCCGGATCCGTCACTCCAAGTTCAACCCCGCGTAAATAACGCGTCCCCCGCATTATCCAGAGATAGCTCTCACCCGTCCCGGCGTGTCGCCATAGAATGTGCGCATGGCCGTCATCATTGAAGTCGCCTGCCTGAACAATCCTCCATACCGGCGCGATCACCAGTTCCATATACCTACCCTCCCGATAGTCCGGCCCATTCATGAACCAGTAGTATCCCTCGCCTGTTCCCGTATGACGCCATAGGATATCTGTCTGACCGTCCCCGTCAAAATCCGCCATAGCAGCGATCTCCCACACAGATGGTATCACGATCGCCATTGCCTCCTCCGCTTGCACGGTCGCTCCCTCCATATACCAATACCTTGCCTGGCCCGTGCCGGTGTGTCGCAACAGGATGTCCGCATACCCATCACCGTTAAAATCTGCCGAACCCGCAAAGCGCCAAGCTGGATCCAATGTCGGCAGGTCCACGCGCACCCCGGGCTGGCCGGACGGCATCATCTGCAAATAGCGCTCGCCGGTTATCCGATGTTCCCACACTAAGTCCGCATAGCCATCGCCGTCAAAGTCACCTACGGCACCAATCATCCAGTCTGTCTCCAATGCTGGAAGATCCACCCATGCCCCATACTCCGCCGGGTTCATTAGCCGTAGTCGCCTCTCCCCAGTTCCCGTATGCTGCCATACAGTGTCCGGACGGCCGTCTCGATTAAAGTCCGCGACAGGCTTCACCCCCCGTTTAGTCCACACCACGTCCAATTCACCGTCCGCATTGAAATCAGCCACAGTGTCCATGCCCCAACTCGCATCCTGCGTCCCCAGTTCAACGGTTCCATTGCGACTTAAACCCGCCATCAACCATATCTGGCGATCTCCCGTAAGCCCGTTCTGCCACCAAAGGTCCGGCCACCCGTCCCGGTCGAAGTCTGCTGCAGCCACAATCTCCCATTCCCGTCCGCGCGTCTCCAAATAAGCGCCGCCAGCGAGACTCGTTCCCTGCATATACCAGACGTATCGCTCTCCAGTGCGCACATTCTGCCACACTATGTCCGGCGTTCCATTGGCGATAAGATCCGCTGCGGCCGCCATTGTCCATTCCTGACCGACCAACCCTAGGTCAATCAGACGGCCGGCATCATACCCTTCAAGCACCCATATTCCGCGCTCACCGGTCGTGCGGTTTTCCACTAAAATTTCCGCCAGCCCGTCACCAGTAAAGTCCGCTACCGCCGCCGCTGTCCACTCCTTTGTCAAAGTAGTCTGAACATAGGTTCCCCCGGTCACGCCCGTGCCCTGCAGGAACCATACATAGATGTCACCTTCCACGCGGTCTTGCCATAGCAGGTCCGGCCGCCCGTCTCCATTGAAGTCTCCGCTGCCGACGACATCCCAATACTGCAGCACCCGGCCCATGTCCACCCAGTCCACCGCCCCGCTCCCCCGCATCAATCCCACTCCGCGCTGCCCCGGCAGCTCCCGCCGCCCCAGCCGCACTTCCAACCGCACCGGAGCCGAACTCACTAGCCCTGCCTGTCCGGTTACCACTACGTGATATTGCCCTTGGTCCACAAAACCGCTCGCAGATATCGTCAAAGTTGCAGTCCGCGATCCAGTGTAGCGGCCGTCATCTGTGAGCGCAATTCCGTCTCGATACCACTGGTAGCTCAACTCACCTTGCCCTACCGCACCTACACTAAAAGTTGCCCCGGCCCCCATCTCCGCCACTGCCGCTTCTGGGACAGAGACTATTGCGGGCACCGATATCGACACCCACAAAGACCCAGCCTGTGAGGTAACGCTGCCAACACTGTTGCTGACCACCACACGGAACTGGTCGCCTTGATTGCCAGGCTGGGTGGCATGCAGATAGAGATTCAACACGGGGGTCGTCGTCCCCACATAGGTCATCGGCAACGCTTCCGAGAGATTGACCCAAGCGCCCGAACCCGCCGGCCGGCGCTGCCATTGGTAGAGCAGATTGGAACCGCTCGCCTGCACCGAGAATTGCGCCACTTCGCCCACCGGCACGGTGACATCCGCAGGTTGCAGGATGATCTGCGGCGGCGGAGGCGGCGAGTAGCTCACACTGGCCACGGGGCTCCACCCGCCGACACCGGCGGCATTCACAGCGCGCACCCAGTAATAATTCACCCCGGCGAGCGGCGCAGGATCCGCCCCGATACCCGAAGGCGCCACCACCCCGCGCCGCGTCGCCGTGGCGGGATCGTTCACATTGTTGCGCCAAATTTCATAACCGGCAGCACCGAGGACCAAACCCCAATTGAGCCGAACACCTCCTGCGGCCGTAACCGTCGCGCTCAGGGTTGCGGGTGCCGGGGGAGCATCCGCTTCGCCGCTATTAATCAGTTCGGCGGGTGAGATGGTGCGATTGATACCCAAACCCAAACGAAGGCTGTCCGTCCCCATTCCCCAGAGGTCGCCATTGTTCTTGATAAGCAGGGTGAACAAATAACCGGCCGCCACCGAATTCACATCGGCCGCAAGCAAGACCGGATTGGTAAACTGTGCCTGAGCCAAAGGCTGCCCCAGTTCGCCATAGAGATTTGAACCCAAGCCCCAGGCCTGCCCATCGGGGCCAAGATAAACGGTGTGATAGTAACCGGCCGCGGCGGACTTCACCGACGCCGCTAGCTGCACCGGGCTCAGCGTCCGTTGATTGAGCGGGACGGCGCTCCGCAGTTGGCCGCTGCTGTTCAATCCCATGCCCCACAAGGTGCCGTCGGTCTTCACGAACACCGTGTGGTGCTCTCCCGCGCTGACCGACTGCACCCCCGTGGCAATTTGCACCGGGCTAAGACGACTGATATTGCGGGTGCCATCGCCGAGCTGGCCATAATCGTTACTACCCATCCCCCAAAGCGAGCCATCGGCTTTGATGAAGAAAGTATTCTCTGCCACCGCCGCCACGGTGACGACATCAGTGGTGATCGGCACCGGGGTCAGACGACGGGTGCTGGTGCCGTCACCCAATGTGCCATGTCCGTTGTCTCCCATGCCCCACAGCGAACCATCGGTCTTCAGGATCAGGCTGTGATTGGAACCGGCAGCCACGGCCGCCGCTCCATCGGCAACTTGGATGGGAGCTGTCCGATTGATCTGGGTGCCGTCGCCCAATTGTCCGCCTTGATTGTAACCCATGGTCCACACGGTGCCGTCCGCTTTGAGCCATACGAAATGATGCATACCCGTCGCCACTTGGACGACATGGTCATCAAACATTTCATGAACCGGGCGGGGGCCGCCCGTGCCCAATTGACCGTAGGTGTTGAACCCCGCCGCCCAGAGCGTGCCATCCTCCTTGAGGAACACGGTATTGTTGGCACTGGCGGCAGCTAGGATCGTCGCACGCGACTCCACCATGCTCAAAGTGGCGGTGTTGCTCAGGACCGAGCCATGGGCATTGGAGACCACAACATGATAGTTGCCCGCATCCTCCACTTGGAAATCAGCAAACGTCAAAATTGGGCCGGTGGCTCCGTCCAACGGCTCCCCATTTTTCCACCATTGGTAGCTGAGCGGAGCTGCCCCGATTGCACTCACACTCAATTGCCACGGCTGTCCACGTAACAAAGTCTGCCCCTGGGGCTGGGTGACTATGCTTGGTGCCACTCCAATCGCAAGGATCGCGGGAGCTGAAAGGGTTGTGCCAGCCGGGTTGGTCACCTGAACCGTGTAAGCACCCACATTGATTGACTGCACGGAAGGCAAGGTGAGCGATGGATGCGTGGCGCCGGAAATAGGTGTTCCGTTTCGGAACCATTGGTAAGATACATCCGTGGAATCTGCCACGGTCACAACAAAAGTGGCGGCGCTCCCAGCGGAGACCATTTGCGACTGTGGCTGGGTGGTGATGACCGGCAGGGCAAGCAATGAAACTGTTGCAGCCGCCGATTGCACCGTGCCCTGGGCATTGGAAACATCGACCACATAGGAATCCACGTCAGCTCCGCTCAGCGAGGGTATGACCAGTGTGCTCCCGGTCGCCCCGGTGATCGGCTGGCCGTTTTTCCGCCACTGGTAGGCGAGCGGGGCGGTGCCTCGCGCAGCCACCCGCAAAACCGCCGTCTCTCCCGCCATGCCCGATACGGCCTGCGGGTGAACCACAATCTCCGGCGCCATCGGTCCTTCGGTGGGTGCGATCGGAGCGAGCGTATTGGGATTGAGAATGTTGAACGCCGGCACCCCGTTGACCGACGTGATGCAAAGCAACTGGTTGCCGGGGATCACGAACAACCGCACGGGCTCGCCGCTCAGCACCGTGCTGCGCAGTTGCACACGGGTATCCCGGTTCCACGAGCGCAGCTCGGTGCCCCCGGTCGTCCGGTGCATGGTGTGAAGGTGCTCTCCCTCCCAAGCGGCATCCAAAACCGTTACCGGCAAAGTCGCAGCCAAGGTAAGGTTCTGCCCGTAAAAAATCTGGCCGGAACCGAGAATCACCGCGTCATTGCCCGGGGCCATCCGGATCGGGGCCTGCACTTGGACCAAGCCGTGACCAGACGCAGATCCACTAAAGACCATCTTCCCCGCCGCATCGATCACTTCGTAGATCAGGTTATTTGGCGACAAATTATCCTGAAAGAAATACAAACGCCGGGAAACCGGCTCCCATTCGTATAGACGGGACCAGGAGTTTCTACCTTTCCAATCCAACAAATCTCCGGATTCACCAACCACTGTCTGACTGTTATGCTCGGCAAACATTACCTGCCGCCCCACAGCTTGAACACCCACCAGCATGCTAGCGGATGAATGAAAGGGCAGGTCAGCCGCACTATTCCAGAGCGGCAAGCGACGGATCTGATGGCCCATCCGGCCGAAGTAAAGCGAGTGGTGGGCCGCTGACAGTGCGACATGATTCGGGGAGCCCATGATCGGCAGGGATTCCAGCCACCCGCGCTCGACCGCCGACCAGCGGAAAACCTGCCCCGCCACCTTGTCGTGCAAATAAACGACCCCGTGTTCATCCATCAGGACTGCGGGCGACCAAATCTGGCGCCCGGCGGGATCAAGGGCAACCGGCGAGGATGGCGGTTGCAGCGTCGCAAGTGACATCGCATCGACCGTCGGCAAAGCGCCGGCAGTCGCCGGCTGGGTAAAACCCAGCAATTGTTCGCCATGCCGGGCAAGGAAAGTGGCAAGGCGGGGAAAGCTGGCGCTGGCGGTCTCCTGCAAATTCGCATCATGATGGGAAACGCGACCGTTCCGCAAAATGTGATAACCGCCATCCCCGGTTAGCAACAGGTCGTCGAAATAGCCGCCAACGCTGCCCCGATGCCGCAGGTCCGAGGCACGATACACCACCCCGGAGTCTTCCACGACAAGTTCGCCTCCTGCCACCGCCCATGTTTTTCTGCCGCCGACAAACGCGCCATGATAGGGGCTGTCATCCGCCTCCCCAAATGAGCCGTCGGCATGATATTCCAAAAACCAGATGTCCGAGGGCGTAGCTGAAGTCGTGCAGGCAAACAACCTTTGGTGCGACTCGCTGTAACTCACGCCTACCGTTGGGCCGTAAATGATGGTTTTTTCACCAAGCACGGAGCCGGTTCCACGGTCCACCGAACGGTAGTAGGTATAAGGGTAGGCATCGCTGATGATCACGAGTTGCCCATCCCGGACGAGAAGCCCGGTTACGGTTCCTGGCAGCGTGATCAACGCTATACCCTGCGCCAGGCTGCGATCATACTTCATGACCTGCCCGCCATAGGCCACATAGATGGCATCGGGTGCAAACGTGAACGCTGCCGGTGCCTGCGGCAGGGCCCAAGACTCCAGCCAAGTGGTGGTGGCCAGATCGTAACGGGCAATACGCGGGGTATCGGCAAAGAGAAAATAAGCCACCCCATCAAAACTCCGGGCATCCCGCCAATTGCGCGCCGGCGGATCCCATTGGCGGCCCGGAACCACGGTCATGGTGGCGCCCACCCCGGTGCCGACCGGATTGGTCACGGTGCCGAAATACTCCCCGTAAGCGGCAGGGCTGTCGACCGTCACCATCAGATTGTTCGAGGTTGCCCCGGGAATCGGTTGGCCGTCCTTATACCACTGATAGCTCAAGGGCGTGCCCCACACCAAATCGCTGCCGGGTTGTCCAACCGACAGAGTTGCACTGCCGCCAACCGAAAGGACATGGGTAAGTGGCGGGGCAAACTGCGCGGTAGGCGGTGGCACGGGCAACACCGTCACGGCAACAGGTTCGCTGGTCACCGAACCGGCAACATTGGATATGATCACCCGATACACTCCCGTGTGTGCCGGCTGAGCATTGGCGATGGAGTAATACGAAACTCCACTCAAGTTGGCCGATGGCTGACCCAGATTAGCTCCGTCCTTCGTCCACTGGTAGGTGTTGGTGCCTCCTGTGTCGGCAATGGACACACTCAGGGTGACAGTCTCGCCTTGCGACACGGTGCGCTCCACGGGCGGTTGGGTGATGGTCGGCGGCGACACCACTCGCAGCAACGCGGATCCTGTGCTGAGCGAGCCATAAGGATTGGATACCACAACTTGGTATTGTCCGGTGTCGGCCGCCGTCAGATTGTTTAGGACCAAACTGGAGCCGGTCGCCCCGGGAATATCCACAGAATTTTTGCGCCACTGGTAGGACAACGGGGCGCTGCCGCCAGCAGCTACGGACAAGGTCGCATTGCCTCCCGCCGCCGCTTCCTGCGCTTGGGGACCGGCGAAGATGAGAGGGGGAGAGCCATTAACCGTCAGAGTCGCCGGATTGGATGTTGCCGAGCCGGCGGAATTCGTCGCCACCAAGCGGAACTGATCGCCCAACATGGCGAGGGTTGTGCTTTGGATAGTCAGCAGGTTGGAAGTAACGCCCGTGTAGACGCCATCCGCAGTAAGGTCCTGCCAGTCACCGCCCCCGGCCGGCAACCGCTGCCATTGGTAGGTGGGCGCCGGTGAGCCGGAAGCACTGCCGCTGAAGACCGTCTGCACCCCTTCGACCCGCGTCTGGCTTGAGGGATGGGTTGTGAACAACGGAGGCACATCGCCGCCGAAGTTGAGGTTGAGGGTGATCTGGCCAAAGTAGCCGTCCCAGCCGTCCACGGCGATGTGGTAGGTCGTATCGGCAGTCGCGTTGAACGTCACCGTGCTGGTGCGGATCACGCCCGGGTCCACATCGTCATTGGCAGTAACCTCCGTAAACACTCCGCCGGTATAAACCGCCAGCACCGTGTCAAAATTGCTCCCCAAAGTCGTGATCGTCATGCTTCCGCTCGACGGCGCCGTCCACCGCCACCACACCGAACGCCGGGCCGGCTCTCCCGCATGCGCAGGTTCACCCATTTCCGCCGTTGCCCCCACATTCGTGCCCGTGACCTGAATCGAACCGCTGCTGAGGTTGATCACCGTGGCCTGCACAAGGTTGTTGTTGGGCGGCACAAAGCCGGGGGCCCCATAGAGGGTTCGGCCGCCTTCGATGTCGTCGCTCTGCAGTGCGTCCACGTTGCTCACCGCGCTGTTCATCACCGCCGTCACCATCTGCCCCGCGTCATCCGGATGGTTCAGACCCAGCATGTGCCCGAGTTCGTGCAGCGCCACCCGCCGGATGTCCTGCGTTCCCTGCAGGGAACCGCGGTAAGAGTCCCAGGTGTAGGCGCTGTTGAAGATGATGTCCGTCTCCACCCGTTCGTTGCTCACCCGAAACGACACCGCCACCGCCAGCGTGTTGGCCCCGAAGCTTTCGCCCTCGATCGTGCTGTCGATCACCACTTCGTTCAGATCGTTGCCCAGTTCGTAGCCCGCGGGACCCAGCTCCTGCGGGGCAAACTGCACGACTCCCAGCTGCTGGTTCCACGCCTGTATCGCCGCCACCACGCTGCCGCTCTGGCTTGTCCCGTCGCCGAGCACCGGCGCCGTCGGCAGTTTTACCTGCACCGGAATCGTCCCGGGCATCCAAGTGATCACGTAGCCGTTGTTGTCGCGGATCAGCACATGGCCCCACGCGGCGAGGGTCAGTGCCAGCGCCCAAAACACCGCGCCGCAATATTTGTAGAATCTACCGGGCATCACGCAGGCGGGGATGGTTCGGTTTGATGGCCGCGCGGATTCGTTCGATGAACGTTTCCGGCGTCATGGCCTCCGCCGGCCGGCCCAGCCGGCGCAGTATTTGCGCGGCTCCGCCGGTGGTCAGCGGCAGGCTCACCTCCGCTGTGTCGTGCAGCGGCACATGGTTGCTCCGCGTGATGATGACCCGGCCGTCCGGCGTCCGCTCCACGGTGTAAAGCCCATACATCATCGCCACCAACGGGTAAAATTGCCGCCCATTGCCCTGGATAAAAAGGACATATTCGGCCCCGGTCGTAAAAACCGGCGCTCCTTCCACAACCATTTCCGCCTCCCCCACCCGCCCCCCGGGCACCCGCAGCACCAACGGTCGGGGTGCCTCCCCCGCAATCGTTTCCACAACCTCCAACTCTACCATTGTCACAATCCGTCGGCTGCCCGCACGTTCATATTGAGCTTCCTGCCCCAGCACCTTCGCGCGCACAATCAACTCCGACTGGTTCACCAAATCCGCAAACTCAGGTGGCACCACCGTCGTCGCTGTCGATCTCTGCCCTATCAGCACCACGAGAATCACCCACAGGAAAGCGCATCGCAAGTGATTGCCATTGGGGTTCATATTACAGAGTTCTGGCCAAAAACCTGCCCGGGCTGAAACTCAGGTCAAGTCCGACATTTTACAATCGTCCGGTCCGGCTTTAACTCACGGAGAGAGTTCAGGCGCCACCACATCCAGCACGATGTTCAGGCGGTCGGTTGCCCCGCGATCCACGAACAGATTGAATCGCGCAACCCCCAGATAAGGCGATCTTTGGGTAACATCAGCATAAAAGCTGACAAATTTGGCCAGTTCCGCCCGCCTGAAAGTTAGCTGCACGGAATGGAAGGCAAAGCGGCCGGCGGTTTCGGAGCGCAATCCGGCCGCTTCGGCAGTCAGACCGGACTTCGCCGCCATGGCGTTGAGTTCTGCCACCAGCCGCGGGCCGTTCAGGGTGCGGGCAGGTTCCAGTTGTTGCATTGCCGCCGCAGCGCGCGCGGCAATCGCATCACTCTGGCCGAGCCAAGCGCGTTGGACTTCCCTTTCGGTCAAGAGCGATCGCCACTCGGCCACCACGGCATGGGTGCGGCTGGCGAAGTTCGTCCACCATGTCGCGGCCACCAGTGTCATGAAAGCAAGCAGCATGACTTTCTCCCGGCCGGAACGTTGCAGGAAACGGCGTTTCACGGTCGGCCTCCCGTCGCCCAAAAATTCTCCCTGAAGACCGCCTGCAATTGAAACGTGGTGATCCCATCTCGCAGCCGCACATCCCGGATTTCCACCGAAGCCAAGGCAGGCAGGGCCCGGAGGGCCGATTCGAATCCTCCCACGCCCGCAGCCTCGGTGCTTTGCGCTTCGATTTCGAGTGTCCACAGACCTTGGTTGGAACAACGTAAAAACTGGATGCCCGCAGGACGCACCTGATTCAGCATGGCCAGCATCTCAAGCGGCCGAAACCGGCGACCCGCCAGTTCCTCGATGCGGTTGCCCAAGGCATGCGCCGCCTCGATTTCCCGCACGGCTTCGGCCCGGCCCTGCAGTTCCGTGCGCGTTTTTTCCATCCGGCCGCCGGCCAACATCAACGCTCCTTCAGCGATCACGGCCAGAACCACGGCCGCCGCTGCTGCCGCCGCGCCTCGCCAGAGCCACCCATCCCGCCGGACGCGCCGCCGTTGCGCCAACAGCACGGTTTTGTCCCGCAAGTCGGCAGCCTCCAGTTGCGGTCCGCTCAGCCGAAGCCAGGAACCCGTCGAGGCGCCGGCTGGCACCAGCCCAAATTCGCACCCTCCGGACCTCGGGACCTCACGCACAACCGGGTGACCGGTCTGCTCCTCCACCGCCGGCAATGACCCGCCCAACCTCTGTCCCGCCACGGCCAGCAGCTCTTTCCGGACCTCAGCGTGTTCACGGTCGCCACACCGCCGTGCCAGCACACACGCGGGCAATCGGCGACCCTCATCCCACGCGGCAAGCACCAGCACCCCGTCACGCTGCCAAAGTCGAACCACCGGGCCATCGGGCACCCCGCCCAACAGGGGAAGGAAAGCGGGCAGAACGGCTTTGGCTTCCGACCAGTCGCCCACTGGAAACAACCGGCGATGAGTAGCCATCACCAGCGCTTCGGTGTCCGATGGGGCCAGGATCCAGCCGTGACAAAGCTGCTCCAGGGAGAAAGGCGCATGCGCTTCCAGGTTGAGCGCCACCTGCTCCGCCACATCCGCCGCCGCGTCGATCGGTATCCGGCGCACATACATCGTCTCGGAAGGCAGCCAGACGATGCCCTCGGCGCCAGAAGCACGGGATGGTGTGGTTGCGGGATTCAAGCGGAAGGAGTCGGAGACAAAAGCGCCTCCTCGTTTATTTCCACGACGGTGAACGGGTAGTCCAACTTATTGCGCGCCACCTCGCCGTCCGCCGGCATGACGACCACCGTGAGCCCATGCCCGATCGCTCCCCGCCACACCCGCACCGTAATCCGCAGGGCCGCCACGTTGAAACCTGCCTGGGCGGGAACCACCACCGGCCCTACAACCGACGCCAACTCGGCCGACGAACGGACATAACCTGGCAGACCTGCATTCATCTGTTGTTCACGCCAGTCCGCCATCGCCCGAGCCCGGGCCGGCTCCATGCCGAGCAGACCCAGCACACGGGACGAAGCGGTGTTGAGATTGATGCGGGTGAAATCATGCAGGGAAAAATCATCTCTCAGCGCCCCGGTCACGGGCGTGGGCCGGCCAAACTCATCGAAAAAGGTTCCGCGCCCCATCTCAATGGCACCGAGCTCCCGCCAACCCAGCAATGGACGTTGCGGCGGCCGGTAGGCCGGCGAGTGACGGGAATAGTCGGGCGCTTCCGGTTCATATCGTTCGTCGCCCGCGGAGTGCATCCATGCGACAATGGCCCGCGACAGGCGCGCCGCCGTGGCCGGATCCAGCCCCGCCGTCTCCATGCTGGACTGCAACCATGCCGGCTGTGCCTGCGTGAAAGGTATTTTTCCCGATTCATCCTCGATCGACATCTCCAGCGTGAAACCCGCCGGCGGCTGATACCCGGCCACGGCCAGCCGTCCGGGCCAAGCCGGGTCCGGAGCCGGCAGTCCACCGTCCGCCGCCCGCTGCGCCGCCACGATGGCCAGCATCGTTTCAAGCGCGGAAAATGCCTCGGCGCGCAGTTCGCGCTTCGCGGCGGCGCGGGCATCCGCGAGCAAATCGGCCCCAGACCGATGAATAAAGGCCGCGAGCAGCGACGCCGCCAGCACGACCGTGACCAAAACCAAGATGATGACCGCCCCACGGGGGGAAGCCATTTCCGTCCGGGATGGAGGTCGAATCCGTTTCATCAAAAATGCGGCAAAGGTCCGGCCAACGTGGGCACCGGAATGCCCGTCTCGCTGCGCAGGTCTCCCTGTTCGAATTGCAAAAGCAGCCGGTCCGGCAGACGCCACTGCCCGTCGTCTTCGCGCAACAGACGGTCGCTGCGCCGCCAGCCGCCATTTTCCCGGTATTCATAATGGAGCGCCGCCACCAGCGGCGTGACCAGCCAGGCCCGCGGCGTGGCCGCATCAAAATCGGTCTCCAGTCTGGACTGCCAATAGAGCATCAGGCCGCGGCCCGGTTGCACCACCAGTGAACCGACCACTTCCGGCAGGCGGGGTTCGGCGGCAGTCAGGCGCTCGCTGCCTTCGGGCAGCACGAAGGACAGCGGCACCTCGGTCCTTCCGTCGTCCAGACGCATCTCCGCGGCGAATATGCCGGGGGACTCCAGCCGCGAGGGCCGCACCGCGGTCTCCATCCACGATTCCACCTCGCGTGACACCGCCCGGACATGCTGCGCAAACAAACGACGCTCCGTGCCACCGCCCCAGATTTCCGCCATGGAAAGAACAAAGAAGTTCAGCGCCAGCAGGAGCATACCCATGAGGGCGCTCGCCAACACCACCTCCAGCAATGAGAATCCCCGGGCAAGGCGGCTCATCATCGCTCCTCCGCCGCCTGCAGGCGGTTCCACTCCTCACGCAGTTTATCGCGCTCGATGGGAGCGGACCAAGTCGGACGCAGCAGCATCAGCCGGCGCTCAAACTCCCGCCCCGTGTCAAAATGCCGGCCGGTCAGGCTGACCCGATACAAATCCGGCACGGGCATGGCTTCGATTTGCGCCGCCCACCGCAGGCGCCGCCCATCCGGCAATTCCATCTCCCCTCCTTCTTCCAAGGTCTCGCGCGTTGTCTCCGTCAAAATGACGGCGCTCAGGTATGGCCAGGCCTCCGATCCGGCATCCGGACGGCCGACCGCATGCTGGGCTTGCAACGTGTTGGTGTAGGCGGCGCCAAGCACGACCGCGGCAAGCGCCAGGATCGCAATTCCAACCAATACTTCCAACAGGGTAAAGGCGGCCCGGGCCATCATCCCGCCTCCCCGCGCAAGAAACTCAAGGCACATGTCCATGGGTCGGCCACCAGCAGCCGGGACGGCATCCGTTCCGAACGCACCCGCGCCCGGAACGGGTCACAGGTGCCGTCGGAAAAAAAGCGCACATGGCCAAGGCCGCTGCCCTCGGCCAGCATCCCGCCACGCAGCACGAACCCGGTGCCGGTCAACGGAAGCAATTCCATGTCCACCCCGGCAGGCAGGGGAAGGCGAACCACCGTATCGCCGGATACAACGAAGGTTCGCGTCTCCACCTCGTAACTCAGGCGCACCGTGCGCCCGTTCGCAATGGCGAGACCACGCGCCCGCTCCACCACCCGCGCCAAGGCCTCGCGCCCATCACGCTGATCACTCTGCCGGAGCATGGATCCCACGCCCGGCAACAGAAGCATGCCGAGCAACACCAGCACGGCCAAAACGAGGATGACTTCCACCAGCGAATAGGCGGTCCGGCCGGTCGCTGCGCCCTGCGGAAACTGCCTCGGCCCTCTCACCATCAGTGCTCACCAGTTGCCGATGTCGTCTGCCGTGCCCTCTGCCCGGTCCGGCCCCGTGGAATACAGGTCGTAGCCATCCTTGTTTTTTACACCCGGGTAACGGTAACGGTAGGACTCGCCCCACGGATCCGTCGGCAAACGTCCTCCCGGAGCATCCACGTATGGGCCCCGCCAACGGTCGGCCTTGCCCGCGGCGGGCGCAATCAGCGCGGCCAAGCCTTCGTCCGTCGAGGGGTAATCGCCCACATCGATCTTGTAGCGCACCAATGAAGTCTTGAGCGAATCCCGCACAAAAATGCGGGCCACGGTCTCCTGACTCTGCCCAAAGATGCGGTCGCTGTTCGAAATCGCGAGACCGGCCAGCAAGCCAATGATGGCCAGGGCGACCAGAATTTCCAGCAGGGTAAATCCGTTGGACTTGGCAGGCATCACGGTTGGTTTGCCTCCGGCGGCGCAATCGCCGCGGCCTTGGCGCGAAGCTCCCGGCGCCGGCGGATTTCGGCCGCGATCTCCGCGAGCTTGGCCGCCTCGGCGGGCGAATTTAGCGCGACTCCCGGCCCGCTGTTGGGATCGCTCGCCGGCATGGTCTGCAAGGCCCGGCCCGGGGCCGGCGGCCCTCCCGGTGCAACCGGTGCACCCTTGGGGAGTCGCGCAACCGACTCGGCCGCTCCGGGCGATGCCTGGGCCGGGCTGGGCCGGCGCAACGGAAGCCGGTGGAGCACCCCCTGACGTTCAACGACCAGGATATGCGTTTCCGGCTCGTAGCTGCGGATAACGAAAGGCAAACCGCCTTCACCGATCATGGCCCAGGCCGAAGTCCGCGATCCCATATCGTGCACGCTGAAAAACCGCTCGCCGCCATCAACGAATGTTCCTCTGAATTCCAGCGGTGCGGCGGCGGACTGGACACCGTCGGGTTTTCCCGGGGAGAAGGGCGAGTTTTCCACCAACCCGTTCAACGGTGCGGCCGGAACAGCCGGCAGAACAAACAGCAACGCGCATCCGCTCCAAACCCTGCGCAAAGAAAGCAAATGATAGGCCGACACAAAGTGACGGGTAACCCGCGGCAGGACCATTTGCCAATACCAAATGGTCGGCCACTTGGGGTTTTGGGATGACTACAGGAGGCCGTAAAACGCCCGAAAGACCGTGCATAGGAGTTGCAGAGAAATTACGGCCCACCCACAGTCCGGACCATGACCCTGCGACATACCCTGCTGGCCGGACTGATCTGCGCCTGCCTCGGCCTGCCCCGTTTGGCAGGCCAGGAATCGGTCGAAACCACCAAGCGCAGCGCAGACGATCTCATCGGTCCCATCCATGTGCCGGGAGACAGTCTGGACCAGATTCTTGCCCTGTTGGAACGTTGGACCGGGCGCGCCCTCCTGCGGCCGCAAAGCCTACCCAATCTTACCCTAACCTTAAACCTGCGCCAGCAGGTCACCCGGGAGGAGGCCATTCAAGCGGTTGAATCCCTGCTCAACCTGAACGGCATCGCGGTCACCCCGCTGGGCTCCCGCTTCCTGAAGGTCACGCCCTTGGCCGCCGCCAAGTCCGAGGCCCCAGAATTCATCGAAGGTTCCCTCCTCACCCTCACCCCCAGCGGCCGCATCGTCAGCAAGCTCTTTCAGCTCGAGTTTCTCCGGGTGGGCGAATTCATGCCTCAAATCGCAGGGCTGCTGAATCCGGCCGCCAGCAGCCCGCCGGTGGTCTTCGAAAAAAGCAATGCCGCCCTGCTCACCGACTCCGTGAGCAACCTCCAACGGGTGGAGCTGCTGCTCACCCGGCTTGACCGCCCCAGCCTGGCCGGCATGCAGCCCAAATTCTACACGCTGCAATCCGCCAAAGCCGGTGATGTGGTCGCCCAGATGCGCGCCATCCTGTCCGGCCCGATCCAGACCCAGTTGGGCACGGCGACCGCCTACCAGCCGGACGACCGCACGAACCAGATTGTGCTGATCACCGATCCCCGGCAGCATCCGTTTTTTGACGAGCTGATCGCCCGCCTCGATGTGCAGGCCGAACGCAATACCCGCAACGAGGTCGTCTATCTCAAGCACGCCTCCGCCAAGGAAGTGGCCTCGATCCTCAGTCAGTTGGTTTCCGGACAAAATTCCGCCGCCCGCACCAACACCGCCACATTGCCCGCCGCCCCCAAGCCAGCGGATGATCCCGCCGCCAAACTGACCGGGGCGCGGCCGGCCCTGGAGCCCTCCCACCAATTCAGCCCGGTGCTCACCGTCCTGCCGGAGGAGCGCAGCAACTCCATCGTCGTGTCGGGCACCTTGGATGATATTCGCCTGATCAACGACCTCGTGGCACGGATCGACATCCTTCTGGCGCAGGTGCGCATCGAGGTCGTCATCGCGGAAGTCACCCTGAGCGACAACGCCAGCTCCGGGATCAGCACCCTGGGGCTGCAGATCCAGGCAGACAAACTGGTGGGCTTTGCCGGCACCGGTCCCGGCATTTCCGTCACCGATGCCTTGCTGTCACGCGATCCTGCCGGCGGTTCCCATGACCTCGCCGCGGCCATCGGGCTTACCACCACTCCAAGAAAATCAAACGTAGCCATTCTCTCCCAGCCCAACATCACGACGACCCACAACCGCCAGGGCAGCATTTTCGTGGGTGAGTCCCGGCCGGTGATCAGCAGCTATCTCCCGGACGGAGCGGGCATCGGCTCGGGCTTCGGCACCGGCTACCGTTCCACCGTGGCGTCGAAGGACATCGGGATCGGTCTCTCGGTCACGCCTCTCATCGGCAACGACGGGGCGGTTCAACTGGAGATCGAGCAGGAGGTAAACGACGTGCTCGGCGAAATCACCATCGACGGCAACCCCCAACCGCGCATCGGCCGGCGGACGACCAAGTCTTTTGTCAGTGCACGCAGCGGCGAAATCATCGTGCTCGGCGGCCTCCAGCGCAGCTCCCGCGGGCGCAACACCAACCGGCTCGGCCCGGTCCCTCTGCTCGGCGACCTGCTGGGGGCGCGTTCCCGCGAGGAGACCCGCACCGACCTCGTGTTTTTTCTGCGCCCGGTGATCCTGACCAATTCCGCGGCCGACAACTCCGCCGCCCTCCGGCAGATTGGAGAACTGCCTTCCGGCGATCGGGAGCGAATCCAAAAGGCACTGCAACCGGCCGGATAAAAATCCCAGTTTAGCCGTGTCCGCCATTCCTCCTCCCGACGACATTCCTCATGACCTGACCGATCCCGCCGCCGCGCGCCTGCGGGAGGTCTCCCGCCAAGAGCGGCAGGCATTGCTGGTCGCTTTGCGCGGCAGCACCCAGGCCGCCATCCTCGCGGAACTCGCGCAAAGCTCCGGCCTTGCCGTCGCCCCGACGCTGAAAGCCGACCCGGCGGCGCTGCCGCTGCTGCCCGCACGTCTGGCGCATGAATATCAGGTTCTTCCCATACTTTGTCCGACAGACACCACCGCCCCGGAGCTGCATCTCGCCGCATCCTGGCCTCCGGATGCGGACGTAGCCGACTGGACACAAATTTTCGCCGACAAACCCCTGCGCTGGTGGCTGGCGCCGGCCGACCGCCTGCGCCAGCTCATCGTGGAGCATTACGGCGTGGGCGCTGGCAGCATTGAGGATTCCGCGGCGGCTGAAACTGTCCAGATCGCCCCTCAGTCCGTTGAAGCCGATGCCGATGCCGCGGTGGTCCGCTTCGTGCGCGAGGTCATCGATCAGGCGGTCGCCGATGCCGCCACCGATATCCATTTCGAACCCCAGGAGGGACAGTTGCGCATCCGCTACCGGGTGGACGGACTGTTGGTGCCCGTTCCGGTGCCGGAAAACCTCCTGCGCTACCAGGACGCCATCATCTCCCGTCTCAAGATCATGGCGCGCCTGAATATCGCGGAAAAACGGTTGCCCCAGGACGGCCGCATCAACCATCGCGCCGGCGACGACATGCTCGACATCCGGGTTTCAACCATCCCCACGATCTACGCCGAGAGCGTTTCCCTGCGCCTCCTCAACCAGAAGAAGGCCGCGTTTTCCCTGGAAACACTCGGCATGGACGAGGCGGAACGCGCCCAAGTCACCCGCGTGCTCGATTATCCGCACGGCATCGTGCTCGTCACCGGACCAACCGGGTCCGGCAAATCCACCTCGCTCAACGCCTTCCTGCGGCAGATCAACTCCACCGACCTGCGCATCGTCACCGTGGAGGATCCAATCGAATACGAAGTGCCCGGCGCGAACCAGATGCAGGTTCGGCCCGAGATCGGTCTGAGTTTTGCCAATGCCCTCCGGCATGTATTACGTCAGGATCCCGACGTCATCATGGTCGGCGAAATCCGCGACCGGGAAACCGCGGACATCGCCATCCGGGCCTCGCTCACCGGGCACCTGGTCTTCTCCACTCTCCATACCAATGATGCGCCCGGGGCCATTACCCGGCTGGTGGACATGGGCATCGAGCCATTTCTGGTCGCGTCCGCCCTGGAACTGGTCATCGCGCAACGACTGGTGCGCCGCCTCTGCCCGGATTGCGCGCGTTCCGCGCCGGTCGACCCCGTCCGGTTGCGCGGAATGCTCGCCCGGCTTGGTCTCGCTCCCGACCTGGCCGATCGCGTGACGGCACTGCATGAACCCGCAGGGTGCGAGCGTTGCCGGGGCAGCGGGTATCGCGGACGCATCGGCCTCTTCGAAATTCTTCGGCCGGACGAAACAATGCATGAACTGATCGTGAAGCGGGAGTCCTCCCGAACCCTCGCCAAATGGGCCGGCGAACACGGCATGACGACCTTGGCCGAATCGGGGTGGAAAAAAGTCCGCGCCGGACACACCACATTGGAAGAAATCCTGCGGGTTATCACAGCCACGGAAAAGCCGGTGTAAGCCGGCGTTGAGCCTGCCGGGGATCCCGTAAAACTCATGCCTCGATTTAACTACACCGCCCGCACGGCCACGGGGCAGACCGTTGTCGACACGATTGAGGCTCCCAACCGCCAGCATGCAGCCCGCCTGTTGGTCAGCCGCGGACTCCAACCGGTCAAACTGGGAGAGTCAGACATTTCCAGTTCCCGGCCGCGGGAATCGACGCCAACCCGGTTGCCGAGACGCCGGGGGGCTCATCCTGAGCTCCAGCTGCCGTTTTTGGAGGCACTGGCCGATTTGGTAGGCGGGGGACTTCCGTCAGGCGAAGCGGTTCGTCTGCTGGCCCAAAGGCTGCGGGATCCACGCCTGCAGGCCTTGAGCCGCCAGCTCTGGGAAGATCTGAGCGAAGGCCGGCCACTGTCCATCGCGATGCAAGCCCATCCCCGGGTGTTCCCCGAACATACGGTGAACCTTGTCGCGGCGGCTGAAGCCACGGGAAATCTGCATGAGTTGCTTATGCGGCTGATCCGGCATTACCGATCCCGGCAGGAACTGCGTCGCACGCTCGGGGCGGCGCTGGCGTATCCGCTGTTCATCTGCGCGGTCGCCTTCGGTGTCATCCTGTTTTTTGTGCTGTTTCTTCTGCCCCGATTGCAGATGCTGCTCAGCTCGCTAGGCGGCCAGCTGCCTTGGTCCACGCGACTGCTCGTGAGCCTGTCCGATCTCATCTTGACGTATGGCCCGTTTGCTGCGGCCGGCGGAGTTTTGACCGCGTTGGCTGTTTGGCGCTGGCGACAAACCCCGGCCGGCCGTTTTCACAGCGATTCCCTGCTGCTAAGGATACCCTTGGCCGGCCGGCTTGCGACCGGAAGCGCCATCCATGATTTCAGTTCCACCCTGGCGGTTCTGCTGGAGAACGGCATCACCTTGGCCGAGGCCTTGCGCATGGCTGAACGCACGATCGACAATCGGGCGTTGCAAAAGACGTTTCAAGCGGCGACGGACCGGATATTGGAAGGTGAAAGCCTGTCCCAGGCAATTGGCCGGACCGGGATCCTGCCTGCCCTCGATCTCGACCGCCTGGCCGTGGGTGAAAGCACAGGTAAACTCGGTCCCTGCCTCCGTGGAATCGCCTCCACTTACCTGCAACAGCTGGAACGCTCATTGCACACCCTCACCCGCCTGCTTTCGACCGCAGTGCTGCTGGGTGCCTTCATCTTTGTGGGCTTCATCGCCTACGCGATTGTGTCCGCCGTGTTTCAAGTCAGCGCCAGCTTCAAATTCTGACCTCCCTCATGTCCGCCGGAAATTAGCCGGCTCACGATCTTGCCTTGTTCAGCCGCGAAGGCATGGTCCTGCGCGCTGCTCCCATGACCGACCTTACCGACCTCACCCGCCGGCACCTTGAGCGGATTCGCGATTTTTACGAGGAAGCCCCGCCGCTGAATACCGTGGCCCGCAGTTATCGCAGCCTGCTCGCCGATTATTATAATCTGATCATTCCCGCCGGCGCGTCGGTCTTGGAAATCGGTTGCGGCTCGGGTGAGCTGCTCGGGCGCATCCACGCGCGGCACAAGACCGGCATCGACCTTTCCGTCCGACAAATCGAGCAAGCGCGACGACGGTTGCCCGAGGCGGAATTTCATGTGCAGGCCGGCGAAGCACTGCAGCTGGCCGCCAAATTCGATTACATCATCATTTCCGACACGCTGAACCTCGCGGCAGACGTGCAGCAGCTGTTGGATCGCCTGCATGCGGTTTCGCACGCCGACACGCGTCTCATCATCAATTACTATTCCTCGCTGTGGCGACCGGTGCTGACGCTGGCCCGCTGGCTGGGTTTGCGCTCGCCGCAACCGCAGAGCAGCTGGATCAGTTCGGCCGACATGCGGAACCTGCTGGCCCTCGCCGACTGGGAGCCGGTGTTCACCCAGATGCGGCTTCTGCTTCCGGTTCGTTGCTTTGGCCTGGAAAAAGCGGTCAACCGCTTCATCGCCCCCCTGCTCGCCTGGTTTTGCCTGACGGTCTTCTGCGCCGCACGGCCGGTCCGCAACCTCGCCCGGAAACAACCGACCGTGTCGGTAATCATTCCCGCCCGCAATGAAGCCGGCAACATCGAAGCCGCCATCCACCGCACCCCCGAAATGGGCGCAGGCACGGAAATCATCTTTGTCGAAGGCAATTCCACCGACCACACTTGGCAGGAAATCCAACGCGTGCAGGCCGCCCATCCCGGGCGCGTCATCAAGATCATGCAGCAAAGCGGCAAGGGCAAAGGCGATGCCGTCCGCAAGGGATTTGCCGCCGCCACGGGCGACATCCTGATGATTCTCGACGCGGATCTCACCATGCCCCCGGAGGAATTGCCGAAATTTTACGACGTGCTCGCCGGCGGTTACGCCGATTTTGCCAACGGGTGCCGGCTCGTCTACCCGATGGACAAGGAGGCCATGCAGTTCCTCAATCTCTGCGCCAACAAAACCTTCGGCATCATCTTCACCTGGCTGCTGGGCCAGCCGGTCAAAGACACGCTCTGCGGCACCAAGGTGCTTTCCCGCGCTCATTACGAACAGATCGCCGCCAACCGTGCGTATTTCGGCAACTTCGATCCCTTCGGTGATTTCGACCTGCTCTTCGGCGCCGCCAAGCTGAACCTCAAGATCGCCGACGTCCCGATTCGCTACAAGGAACGCACCTACGGAACCACCAATATCCAGCGGTGGAAGCACGGCTGGCTATTGCTGCGCATGGTGCTGTTCGCCGCCCGCAAGCTGAAGTTTGTATAGGCGGCGGACAATTGGCTTCACATCATGGCGCCGGCCCGGCTTCATGATGACACCGTATGAAGCCAGCTCCCGAGGCATCGGCCGACCTGCCCACCCGCCTGCGCCAGCAGCTCATTCTGGCCCAAGTCCGGATCATGGAGCTGGAGGACGTCCGCGATGAACTCGGCCCCCGCCTCGCCGCTTTGGAGCAACTGCTGACCCAGGCCCAGACTCTCGCCGACCAAAAGACCGACGAAGCCGTCCACCTGGAACGTGTCCGTGCCGACCTGCAGCAGCAGCTCGACCACCTGCGGCATATGCAGCATGTGACCAATCAGGCCTTGGAGGAAGCCCGCGCCGCGCTGGCCGCCGCCGAGGGGCGCGAACAAAACCTGGTCTCCGAGACCGGGCGACTGACAAAGCTCGTGGCGGAAAAAGCCGACCTTCTGCGCGAACTGAACGCGCGGCATGACACACTGGCGCAACGCCTACAACTGACCTTGGAGGAATCTACGCAACGGCTTGCCAGGTTAAATACGCTGGAAGCCGAGCAACGTGCCATGAAGGCCTCGCGCAGCTGGCGGTGGACCGCTTGGCTGCGCTCACTTGAGCGCGCCTTCGGCGAACGTCGGCCATGAATCGCGTTCTCGGGGAAATCGAAACCGCGCGCCCCTTGCACGCCCCAGCCGGCGTGGTTTCGCTGGCGGGTTGGTGCCTTTTCCGTGGCCGTTCCGAACCACCTGAAGTGCGGCTGGTCACCGCCAAGGGCATCCTTGCCATGACCGATCGCACCGGCCGCCCGGATGTCGCCAACCAACTACAGGGCGAGCCGGCAGCCGCTGCTTCCGGCTTCGTCATCAACGGTCGTCTGCCGGCCGGCGTTTATCTGGCCCGGTTCGAAGCCCGCCTGCCCGACGGTTCGTGGCATTGCTTCAAATCCCTCAGTCTTGCCGTGGAGCCGTCACGACTTCTGGCCGGTATTGAACTGCCCTCGGCCGCCGGCGTTGTGACTGAGCGAGTCCATGTCGAGGGCTGGGCGCTGCATCAGGATCATCCGGTGCAGGAGCTGACCCTGCGCTACGGCCATCAGGAAATCTCCTGTGAGACCGGCCGGGCGCGGCCCGATCTCGTGGCCGCGCATCCCGGCTCCTCCCATGCCGCCCGCGCCGGTTTCAAAAGCCGCACCATTCTCTCCGCCGGCCGGGGCCGGCTGCGCCTCAAGGCCCGTCTCACGGACGGCCAGGTCGCCATCGCGCGCACCACCTTGGAAATCGCCGTTTCCACCGACGAAAACCACGGTCCGGAACTGCAGCTTGATGCCGATCGCGTCGGCTTGCCAACCGCCCCAACCCCGGCTGCGCCGCCGGCAACGGAACCGGCCGGCCGGCCGCTGAATGTGCTGTTCATCCTGCACGGCAGTTTCGCCGCCAACAGCGCGCTGCACGTGACCGCACTCTCCAACGAACTCGCGGCGACCGGCCATGCCTGCACGGTGGCGGTGACCCATGACCTTGCGACCTTGGAGCGGTATCGTTCGCCCCGCTTTCGCGGGATTCTCCATGCGGAAGCAGCCGGCGGGGTCAATTTTGCCAATGGCCGGGGACCGGATGTAATCCACGCTTGGACCACCCGCGAACCTGTCCGGCAACTCGCGGTCCGCCTGCGGCACCGCCATCCGGAAGCCAAGATAGTCGTGCACCTGGAGGACAACGAACTGCAGATCCTCGCCCTGCGTCTCGGTCGCGCCGCGGAAGAACTGGCCACGTTGTCCGACGCCGAATTGGATGCGCTGATTCCCGGCGACCTCTCGCATCCCCGCCGCAGCCGTGGGTTTCTTGCCGGGGCCGACGGGGTGACGGTGATCACGGAAAAACTGCAGGAATTCGCACCCGCCGGCCGGCCCTGTCACCTGCTGTGGCCAGCGGCCGACTCGCGTTTTTTCCATCCGCGTGCGCTGCCCGCCGCCTTTCGCCGGGTGCTGGACCCCACGCCCGGGGAAACCGTGCTTTTTTACCATGGCAATGTGCACCCTGCCAACGCGGCGGAAATGCGCGAGCTCTACACCGCGGTTCTGCAGCTCAACCAGAACGGCACCCCGGTCACGCTCATCCGCACCGGCGCCGACACCGTTGACTTCCTGGGCGAGCTGGGGCCGCTGGTCGCCCCGCATGTGCTGCATCTGGGGCAAATCCTCCACCATCATCACCTGCCCGGCCTGATGGCGCTCGCCGACATTTTTGTGCAGCCGGGTGCATCCGACGCCTTCAACGACTACCGTTTCCCCTCCAAGCTGCCGGAGTTTTTTTCGTTGGGACGGCCGGTGATCCTGCCCCGCACGAATCTCGGCGGACTGGTGCGCCACGGCGAGGATGCCTATGTGCTTGAGCGGGCCGACGCCGCCGGCATCACCCGGGCGGTCGTCACCTTGCGCACCGACACCGCCTTGGCCACGCATCTGGCCAAGGGTGCGGTTGCCTATGCGGAAAGAAATTTCAGCTGGCGGCGCAGCGCCGCGGAACTTGCCAAGTTTTACACCCGGCTGGCATCCTGAGGCCCATGCCTTCTCCTTCGTCTCCGCCGTCTTCGCTGCGCCTTGCCGTCACCGGCGGTCGCGGCCGTCTCGCGGCGGTGATAGCCGATTATTTCCGCGAACCGCAGCATGTCATGGATCTGTATTCCCGCCAAGCGGGACCGGGTTTCAAGCCGAACAGCGCTCTGCTGGACCCAGAAACGCTGGCTGAGACCGACGCCATCTTGCACCTCGCCTGGAGCACGCTGCCGGCAACTTCAGAACAGCACCCCGGTCGCGAAGCGCAGGTGGATTTGCCGGCATTACAACAGATCCTGGCCGCCTTGATCGCCCAACCGGCCGGCCGCCGCCCGCATTTCATTTTCTTCTCCTCGGGCGGTGCCGTTTATGGCGACGCCCCCGGTCGGCCCAGCCAGGAAAATGATCCCTGTCATCCGGTCGGCCGTTACGGCCGGGCCAAGCTTGAGGCCGAGACGATGATCCTGCACGCGGCGGCGGCTCACGGTTTACCCTGCACGATCCTGCGTATTTCCAATCCGTATGGCTATCCGGTGCCCAAGACCCGGCCCCAGGGTCTCATTCCGCACGCCCTGCGTTGCGCCATGGAGGGACAGCCACTCACCCTGTGGGGCGATGGCTCGGCAGAAAAAGACTTTCTCTACTACACCGACTTTCTCCAAGCACTTGATGTCGTGCTGCAGCAACGTCCGGCAGGTATCCATAACCTGGCCGCCGGCGCTTCACACCGGGTGATCGAGGTCATCCGGATGATCGAAACGGTGACCGGGCGAACCATCGCCCTCAATTTCACCCCTGCGCCGGCGTGGGATGTGCATGACAGCCGGATCGATCCGGCCAAGCTCCACGCCGCGACCGGCTGGAGTCCCCGGATCACCCTCGCCGAGGGCATTCGCCGGGCGGCCGCCGGCTACCTGTTGAGCTGAGCATGAGTCATCCCGCCACCCCAAAGACGGACCGGGCCCTG
Source organism: Opitutaceae bacterium (assembly GCA_026125215.1). Classification (GTDB taxonomy): domain Bacteria; phylum Verrucomicrobiota; class Verrucomicrobiia; order Opitutales; family Opitutaceae; genus UBA2377. The sequence goes on along the minus strand of JAHCLN010000035.1, from coordinate 1,555 downwards.
CAAGCAACATTTGCCGGTGTGCTGCTGCTTGCCCTTTGGGTGCTGACGCGCTCCTGGGATGCCCCTATCCTCGATCGCTACGAATTTCGCCAGCTGCAAACGGCGCTGAGCACCTGGTGGCTGGCTCGCGAAGGCTGGCAGCTGAACTACCTGCTGCCGCTTTTCGGGCCTCCCTGGTCGGTTCCGATGGAGTTTCCCACCTATCAGGTGTTGGTCGCCTTCGTGCATGGGCTGTCCGGTCTGCCATTGGAGCAAGCCGGGCGGCTGACGGCCATCCTGATGTGGCTCGCCTGTCTTCCCGCGGTGTATGACCTGCTCGCCGTCGCCCGGCTCGCGCCGTCGCGGCGGCTCATCGTCCTGATGCTGACCGCCTCCAGTCCGGTCTACCTCTTCTATGCCCGGACCTTCATGATTGAAACCACGGCGCTGTGCGCGGCGGTGTGGTTTCTCGCGTTCTACCGCCGTGCGCTCGCTGAGCCGCGCAATCCGGCGTTGATCGTCGCCGCCACCATTCTCGCCGCCCTCGCGGCCCTTACCAAAGTGACCACCTTCGCGGTGTTCGGCGTGCCGGCGGCGCTGCTCACCCTGGCAGCGTGGCACCAACGCCGGCAGTCGCCGGCGCCCGGTGGCATGGTGCGTCTCGGTTTCGCTGCAATCATCCCGATGCTTGCAGCCGTGGGCTTGGCGTGGTGGTGGGTCCGTCACGGCGATGCCGTGAAAGATTCCAACCCATTCACCGGGTTTCTCACCGCACGTGAACTCCGGGATTGGAACTTTGGTCCGTGGAGCCTGCGGCTGGACAGTTCGTTCTGGTGGCGGGCACAAGAGACGCTCACGGGCCATATCCTCAGTGAAGGTGCCTTGATGCTGGCCATAGCGGCCGGCTGTTTCGCCGGGCGCCGGGCCCGACGGGTCGCGTTGGCGGCAGCGGCGGGCTTTGCGGCCGGTCCGCTGGTGTTCGCCAATTTGTATCACATGCACGACTATTATTACGCGGCCAACGCCATGCTGCTGGTGGGCGGAGCCGGTGTATTGCTGGCCGCGGCTTGGGATGATCCGCGCCTGCCGCGCGGAGCCAACTGGTTGCTGCTGGGACTGATGTTTGCGACCCAAGCCCAAGCCTACTACCGCGGCTACCACTCCCACCACCGCCATCCCCCGGCAGCCCCGCCGGCCTTGGCCGAAACCGTGCGGACCACCGTGCCCGCAGACGGCGTCGTGCTGATTTACGGCGCCGACTGGAATCCGCTGCTGCCGTATTATTTTCAGCGCCGGGCGCTGATGGTGCCGGGCGAACGAGAAAATGAAACCGCCGTGCTTGAAGAAATCCTGCGGCGGTTGCCGCCGGCGAAGATCGCCGCGATGGTTGTGCACGGGGAAAAAATCCGCAGCCGGACGGATTTTATCGCGGAGCGCGCCGCCCGTTTTGGACTGTCGCCTCTCCCCGCCGCCCGCGGAGCCCATGAGGATCTATAACTGCCGGCCGATGGGCAAAAGGAAGTGGCGTCTGGTCCACCTCACCTCTCCTTCCCCACGGATCTAGCGGACGAAACCC
>JAHCLN010000034.1 GCA_026125215.1 Opitutaceae bacterium | reverse complement strand
AGCCGGTCGCGCATGAAAGCGATGTCGCGCACGATGGTTTTGCGCGACACCTCCAGCTCTTCCACCAGCCGCGTGCAGTTGACCATCGCGCCGCGGCGCAGGCTGTCGTGGATCCGGAGCATCCGCTCCAGCGGCGGGCGGGAAAGCTGCATGGTCGGGGGCATGCGAAGAAATCTGCACATTTTTTAGCCTGGGCCAAGCAATGTCCCACCCTCTCCGGTAATCTGGGCGCATGATCCTCACCCGCCGTCCCATGAAAAACCCCCTCCCCATCGCCCTCACCTGGTCCCACTACGGCGACCTGCACCGCGTCACGCCCTGGCCGGAAGTCCGCTTCGAACGGCTGTATGGCGATGATTGGCTGCCCATCCAGCCCGACAGCGAACTGCTCGCCGCCGCCTCGCTCATCTGCCGGCAGCGCAACTGGGCGCCCTACCTCGAGTTCGTCCCGGCCGACATCCGCGCTTTCCTGGAAGGTTTTTCCTTTGCCCGGATGGAAGCGCTTGAGGTGGTCGCCCGCTGCCCCGGGCTGGCCGGCGACCTCATCGAAACCCCGGCCCTAACCGCCTTCGTCGCCGCCCACGCCAGCCTGCGGGGCACCGCTCCGCGCTGGGCCGAGCTGAACGCCGTGCATGAGCGCGACGGCATCTACGGGGTCCTGTCGTGGCTGGGCCTGCCGGCCTCGCGGCAAACCCTCGCCATCCTCCGGCATCTCGAATCGCCGGACCTGCCGCGCCGTTTTCTCGAGTCTCTCCGCAGCCAGCTCTGGGAGCCCCGCACGATCTTCGCGCTGCAGCGCATACCCGCGATCACCGACCGCGATCTCGCCCTGCACTGCCAGTCGGTGGCGGCGTGATCCGCCGCGCCCGGCTCAGGCGGTCGGCGCAAACTGCGCCAGCAGCATCTCCGCCCAGCGCTCGCCGGCCTGCCGGGTGCGGCCGGCGTTGTGCGGCGTGTGCACGACATTGCCGCGGCCCAGCAGCGGATCGTTGAGCGGCACCGGCTCGACATCGAAAACATCCGCCGCCAGCGCCAGCTCATCCGCCAGCACGCGGCGGCGCAGCGCCGCCATGTCGCAAATGCCCGCGCGGGTCACGAGCACGACCAGCGCGCCGCGCGGCAGCGCTTCGATGTGCGCCGCGGTCACCAGCCCGCGCGTTTGCTCCGTCAGCGGCACCATCGGCACATAGATCTCCGCATCGCGCCCCAGCCGGTCGAGAAAGTGCTCGCGACGCGCGCCCGCCCGGTGAAACGACGGCTCGTTGGCAAACGGATCCCACGCCGCGACGTCGGCGCCCATAAAACGGCAGAAGCTCGCGTAACGGCTGGCGATGTTGCCCGCGCCGACGATGCGCACGCGCTTGCCCTCCAGCGTGCCGGCCGTGAAGCGCGGATCGTCGCCATACTGCTGCCCGCGTTCCCCGGGCCGCCCCATGCCGCCGCGCGGCGTGTAATCCCACGGCCCGTGGTCCGTGATCATGGCCCGGTGCGTCTGCGGAATCCGGCGCAGCGCCGCCAGCGTGAGCGCCAACCCGAATTCGGCGACCGACTGGCCCCAGAATCCCTCCGACGTGTGCCGGATCACGCGCACGCCGCGTGCGGCCAAGGCCGCCAGCACCGCCTCGCGTCCGGCGGACGGTTGCCCGTAGCCGTCCTCCGACCAAGCCAACTCCTTCAGCCGGGCAAAGCGGCCGACACAGTCCGGCGTAAGCGCCAGGCCGAGCACGAGCAGCCGATCGATTTTCTCCGGCCCCGCCGTCAAGACGCCCGCCGGCCGGTTCTCATCCGGCGCCACCCGCACAAAATCCACCGGCCCCTCCCCCGCCCACAACCGGCGGGCATGATCGGCCGAGAACGGCCAGATGGCATCAAAACGCGGATGGACCAGGATGGCGGATTGCATGGTCAGGGTGCCGCGAGCATCCTGAGGCCGCACCGCTTGACAAGCGCGACTTCAAACCGGCTCCGCCGCATAGTCGCGCCAAGCCCGCTCGATCCTTTCAGTATCGATCCCGCCCGCATACGCCACCAACCGGTAACGGCTGCACGTCGCCGCGCCCGCCGCCAGCGTCCAGGCACCCGCGATGCACCGGCTGGGCGCAATGCCCAGGTTGTTGTCCACCCGCCACGGGACGGGGTGACCGGGATTCGCCGGGTGATCCAGCATCGCCACGCCCGCCGGTCCGGCCGGGCGATCCGGCAACGGCATCGCCAGCGCCACCCAGCGTGCGGGTCGCCCTTCGGCAGCGGCGATCGTGGCGGCACCTTCGCTGGTCCGCACCTCGCCTCCGGTCTCCTTTCGCCAGGGCATCCGTAAAAAAAGTCCGCCGTAGGTATGCTGCCCAAAACGCAGGTCAACGCGGGCCGTCAACGTCCACGCCAGATCGAGCACCAGCACGCCGCCAAGATCCGACAGCCGCCAAGCCTGGTGCTCAACGAGGAGCAGCCCGCCCTCGGGGGCGCGCCACTCGCTGGTCACATTCCAGGCCGCCGTATGGTCCGTCAGCCGGGGCGGTGTCATCGGCTCCGGGTGAAACGTGCCGTCAGGGCCGTGCCCCGGCAGCCGGCCTTCGGTCCAGAAGCCGGTGCCGTTCACATCGTTCAAGCCGACATAGAGTCCGTGCTGCCAAGGATGGTGCGGAGGTTCGTCTTCCGTTAAAACACCGCCGCCATCGGGCACGGCCAGGGGGTGGATAAACGCCCGCCGGTCGGCCGGCGCATGCTGCACGAGCAGGGGATGCAGCGAACCGCGACGGCGCAAAACCAAGCGCCGGGCATCGCCTTCGGCCTGCAGCGTTTCCGGGGAACTCATAAAAACGGTGCCGCCAAACCCAACGACCGGAGTCCTCAGCCGCTGTAGGTCGTCCGCCGGCTTTCCTGCCAGCGCTCGCGACCGGCAAAGATGGCCAACCCGTCGGGCGAGGGAATGTCACGCAGCAGGAGAAAATGCCGGGCGAACAGCAGATCGCTCTCGCCCCAGGCCAGTCCGTGCGGCGGTCCGTCCTTCGGGTCGGTTTTTTGGTAGTAAAAATAACCGATGTAAGCGCCGCCGGGGCGGAGCAGCGCGGCCACACGGTCGCGGTAAGCGGTGCGTTGGGCGGGTGCTATCGCGCAGAGAAAAGTGCGTTCGTAAATGACGTCGAAAGAGGCCGGGGCGAAGGGATACGCAAAAAAATCGCCCGCGATGATCCGCTCGGCCAGCGCGGGCTCCACCTTGGAACGCGCGGCGGCCACGGCCGCGGCCGAAAAATCAATGGCGGTGACCTCGTAGCCGGCGGCGGCGAAGGCCTGGATCTCGTGCCCCACCCCGCAACCGGGAATCAACACCCGGCCGCCCTTGGGGTGTTTTTTCAAATAGGCCTGCAACGCCGTGGGCACGCCGCCAAAATCCCAAGGCGTCTGCTTGGATTCGTAGCGGGTATCCCAAAATTGGGGTGCGGTGGCGTCGGACATGCAGGAATGTTTGGCGTTCGGCTTACGACGAAGTATCACTCTTGGCCGGGAGTAAGAGTGGTTGCCAGCGCGGATTGTTCATTTTGTGTGCAACTGAGTGTCGGTAAAGGCGATTTGACCCAATTTTAGCGGACGAGCGGGTGCGGGCTTGAGCCGGTTCGACGCCATGCCATGTTGAGCGCGTGCTGTTTTTCAAGCGCATCCTCAACTTCACCCAAGAGGCAGCCGCCCAGCGGGAACAGCGGCACGGCGAGCGCTACCCGGTCGCGGCCGGTTCGCCGCTGCGGGCGGAAGTGGAGATCAACGGACAACGGCACGCCGGCCGGCTCATCAACCTGTCCAGCACGGGCGCCAGCCTCAGCGTGCCACCGACGTTGGACGCCGAACGCGGCACCTCCGGCCGGCTCGCCCTGAGTTTGGAACAGCACACCCTCTCCGCTCCGGTCAAGGTCGCCCATCGGCAACCCGGTTCGGGTCAGGCCGTGCTGGGCTTGCAGCTGCTCTTCGATGAGTTCGACGCCAAGAAAAGCTACCTGCAGCTGCTTGAACCGGTGGCCATCGGCGCCGGGCTTCGCGCCGGCGACCCGCAGCTGGTGCGGGAAAAGGAACGCGGCCTGAACACCACGCTTTATCACGGCCCGGGCGACACCCTGCTGACCGTCTGGAGCAATTTCGCCGGGCAGGCCATCCAGGGATTTGAGTTCCGCATGCACGACTATTTCGTGCGGAGCGGACCGACCCCGCCGGCCTTGGAAGTTTTTATCTGTGAGGAACAGACCGCGGAGCACAAGCTGGGCTACCGGGTGCCGGCCCTGAAGCGCGCCGGGGAAGAAAACGCCGAAATCCTCCGCCTCTTCCGCTGGGTCCTCCCGCATCTGAACAGCAAACTGCCCGACGACGTGCGCGAATTCCTCGCCCGCTTCACCCCGGCGGCCAGCTGACCCCGGCAGCGTCGACGGCCATGGACGGCTCTCTGTTGCTGCGGGCGTTGCTGGTCTGGGTCCTGCTGGCGCTGGCCGAGATTTTGCAGGGCATCCTGCGCGTGCGGTTGCTCAACCGCCGGGTCGGTGATCACCGGGCCAGGCAAATCGGCGTGGGCACCGGATCGCTGATGATCCTGCTCATCGCATGGTTCACGGTGCCTTGGCTTGCCCCGGCCTCGACGGCGGAATGTCTGCAAATTGGCGGCCTATGGGTGGTCGCCATGCTTGGCTTGGAAATGTATTTCGGCCGCTTCGTCTTCCGCCTGCCGTGGGCCCGGATCGCAGCCGACTTCGATCTCCGCCGCGGCCGGCTGCTGGGCCTGGGCATGTTGGTGCTCTTTTTCGCTCCGCTGATCGCCAGCTTGCTGCGGGGACTTTGATTCTCCTCAACCGGCATACGCCGGATCGAGTTCGAGGCGGAAGTAGTCGCGGGCGTTGGCGAAGCAGATGTTTTTCACCATGCCACCGACGAGGGCGCGATCGTTGGGAATTTCGCCGCGCTCCATGTCGGCGCCGAGCAGGTTGCACAGCGTGCGGCGGAAATACTCGTGGCGCGGGTAGCTGAGGAAGCTGCGCGAATCCGTGAGCATGCCGACGAAGCGGCTCAGCAGGCCGAGGTTGGAGAGCGCGTTGATCTGCCACTCCATCGCCTCCTTCTGGTCGAGGAACCACCAGCCGGAACCGAACTGCATCTTGCCGGGGACGGTGCCGTCTTGGAAATTCCCAATCATTGTCCCGATCAGGTAGTTGTCGGCCGGGTTGAGGTTGTAGAGCACGGTGCGCGGCAGCTCGCCGGTGGTGTCGAGCGCGTTGAGGTAGGTGCTGAGCGCGCGGGCCTGCGGGAAATCACCGATGGAATCGAAGCCGGTGTCGGCGCCGAGCTTGGTGAGCAGGCGGGTGTTGTTGTTGCGCAGCGCGCCGAGGTGCAGCTGCTTGGTCCAGCCGCGCTTCGCATCCCAGCGGCCGAGCTCGATCATGAGGAACGAGGCGAACTTGGCGTAGTCCGCAGCATTCGCGGCACGGCCGGCGCGGGCGGCGTCAAAGACGGCCTTGGCCTCCGCCGCCGTGCAGGGCTCGGCGTAGCAGCTCTCCATGCCGTGGTCGGAGAGGCGGCCGCCAACCGCGTGGAACGCCGCGTGGCGTTTCTCCAGCGCGGCGAGGAAATCATCGAAGGTCTTCACCGGCGAGCCCGTGACGCCGCTGAGTTTCTCCAGCCACGCATTGTAGGCCGCGGGCTGGTCCACGAGAAATGCGCGGTCGGGCCGGAAGGTCGGATAGACGCGCGTCTTGATGCCGGACTTGTTGATCTGCTCGTGAAATTCGAGCGGATCGGCCGGGTCGTCGGTCGTGCAGATGACGGCGACCTTGTTGGCCGCGAGGATGTCATGCACGCGCAGGTTCGCCAGCTTGGCGTTGGCCTCGCGCCAGATCTTGTCGGCCGAGGCCGGGTTGATGATGTCGGGAATGCCGAAGTAGCGCGTCAGTTCGAGGTGCGACCAGTGGTAGAGCGGGTTGCGCAGGGTGTGCGGCACGGTCGCGCACCAGGCGTCGAATTTCTCGCGGGGCGAGGCGCTGCCGGTGCAGAAGCGCTCGTCCACGCCGTTGGAGCGCATGGCCCGCCACTTGTAGTGGTCGCCGCCGAGCCAGATCTCGGCGAGATCGGCGAAGGACTTGTTCTCGAGAATCTGCCTGTGCAGCAGGTGGCAGTGGTAGTCGTAGATCGGCTCGTTCTTCGCGAAGTTGTGCTAGAGATCGCGGGCCGCGTCGGTTTGCAGCAGGAAGTCGTCGTGGATGAAGGGCTTGGTCATTTTCGATTTTGGATTCTCGATTTTCGATTGGGCCGATCGTGAGTTCAGCGGGAGATATCACCCAACATGGCGTCGAGCGTGGTGTAGCTCGAGAGCAACTTACTTGCGGCGGCGCAGCGCTCCTTCGAGGCCAGGCCGGTGTTTTCGGCGACCCAGATCAGGTAGGCGGCGATGCGCTTCGCGAAGAGCAGGCGGGCCTCCGGGCTGATCGCGTAGAAGCGGGCGCGCTGCTGGTAACCGGCGGGGCTGTGGTCGCCGAGGGCGGCTTTCTCCGGCTTGCCGCCGGCGGCGAGCACGTAGAGGAAGTTGTATTCGAAGAACGTCATGTGCTCGGCCGAGGGCGGCAACGCGTCGAGAGCGGTGCGGCAGGCGGCGGGCGAGGCGAAGACGTCGGTCGGCTTCCCGCAGGCGGCCAGCGAGGTCGTCACGAACACACGCGCCATCTTCTGCTCGGTGGCGTCGGCGCTGAAGGCGCCGGCGACGGCCATGTCCACGGTGAACTGATACCAGTCGCGCCAGAGGGCGGCGTCGGCGGGGTTCTGCGACTGCGAGAGGGCGACGCCCATCTCGTAGGTGTAACGGCCGCTGGTCTTGATCTCGAGCGCACTGCCCGTGACCTCGCCCATGACCTGATAATTCTCGGCGGACTTGCCCGAGCCGGAGTGGAAGCCGATGGAGACGCCGAATTTCGCGCAGACATCCCACTGCTTCTGGATGAGCGCCCGCAGCGCGGCGTTGTCGGGATAGGGCGTGTTCTTCTGGAAGCCGAAGGCCGGGGCCACGAAGTTGACGGGCATGCCGAGCACCTCGCAGAGCGCGAGCATGATGGCGGTCGTCTCGGGCGTGGTGAGGCCGGGCAGCTCGTCGATCGAGAGTTCGCGGAGATAGGTGCGGCCGACTTCCGTGGTGAAAGCGGCCCGACGCGCAGCGGCGTATTTGTCGTCGCGACGCTTCATCTTCTGCATCGGCGTCCAGACGGTCGCGAGCAGGGCGTTGAAAGCGGCGTCATCAAGCGTGAGCCCGGCGGCGGCAACCCGCGCGCGGGTCTTGCTGACGACGTCGGCCGGGATGTCGGCGAGTTTTGCCGGCTGGTCGAGCGCGAGCTCGGGCGAAAGGTCAAAGGTGATGTAGCTGGCGAGCAGGCAGCCCTTGACGAGGGCGTCCTCGCGGATGTCGAACTTGCCGCCGATGGGCTGGTGGTCGGCGTTGAAAGACCACGCAATGCGGCGGCGGTGGAAGCCGGTCTTCAGCTTCGACAACACGCAGCCGTGGCTCATGCCCTCGACGCTCTGGCCCTGGTGGCCCTCGGGGACGTTGGTGCCGATGAAGGGAAACGGCACGGTGTCGAGCCGGTTGGCGAGCATGGCATCCACATCGTAAACCAGCTCGCGCGGAATGGAATTCTGGTTGGCGGTGAGACCGATCTCCAGCGCGCTCATCGCCCACTCGACGGCCGGCCAGTGGAGCGTGGTGAAGCGCGCGCCGACGCCGAGGGTCGAGCGGCCGAGTTTGGCGCCGGCGGTCGGGAATATCGTGGAGCCCGCATCGTGCTCCTGGACGAGGTTTTTCAGTGTCAGCAGGTTGGTCCAGATTGCCGGAAAATAAGTCGCCTGTCCGATCGTGATGCCGTCGGCGAGCGGGTGGCCCACCGCGTGCAGTTTCCAACTGCAGTCGCCCTGGGAGTTTTCGACCAAAGTGAATTCACCGGCCTTGGTCGCGAAGCGGCTCTTGGGATATTCGGTCACCAGCCCCGCCTTCAGGTCCGCCTGCAACGCGAGCCAATCGAGACAGAAATCCGGCGAGACGCACGGATTCGACGCGATCCGCAGACCGTGCTTCAGGAGAAATTCGTTGATGGCGGACATGAAAATATGAGTTGAAGTGAAAAGTTTAAGTTTAAGTGGCGGGCAGCGGATTCGGATTCTTCAACTTAAACTTGGGACTTAAACTAGCGCCGCGGCGCGGCGCTAAATCGTCATCGCGTGGTAGCCGCCGTCCACGATGAGCTCCTCGCCGGTGATGAAGGAGCCGGCGGCGTCGGAGGCGAGCAGCAGCGTGGCGCCGATGAGCTCGCGCGCTTCGCCGAAACGTTTCATCGGCGTATGGCCCATGATGGCGGCCACGCGGTCGGGCGTGAGCACCTTCTTGTTTTGCTCGGCGGGGAAAAAGCCGGGCACGATGACGTTCACGCGCACGCGGGCCGTGGCCCACTCGCGGGCGAGGTTGAGCGAGAGATTGTGCACGGCGCCCTTCGAGGCCGAGTAGGTGATGACGCGAGAGAGCGGCACGATGCCGGACATCGAGCCGAGATTGATGATGGAGCCGCCCTGCCCGCGCTCGACGAGGTATTTGCCGAAGACCTGGCAGCCGAGGAACACGCCCTTCACGTTGACGCGCAGGATGCGGTCGAACTCCTCCTCGGTGATGTCGAAGAACGGCGTGGCAGAGTTGATGCCCGCGCCGTTCACGACGACGTCCACCCGGCCGCTGCGCTTGAGCACGGCGTCGCGCAGACCCTCGAGCTCGGCCTTGTTGGTGGCCTCGGCGCCGTGGAACCAGGCCTTGCCGCCCGCGGCCGCAATCTTGTCGAGGCGCGCCTGCGCCTTCCCGGCGTTGCGGCCGACGATGACGACCTCGGCGCCGGCGCCGGCGAGACCCTCGGCCATCGCGCCGCAGAGTTCGCCCGTGCCGCCGATGACGACGGCCACTTTGCCGTGCAGGCCGAAAAGCTGATCAAGATAAGCGCTCATAGGGTGATGGTTTTGAATTGGGAAGCTTCCCAGCGCGGCTGACCGCATTCCACGGCCACTTCGTTAAAGCCCTCGATTTCAGCGCCGCTGAACAACAGGCCGCCGGCGGCGGCGGTTTTTTTCGCCCAGTCGGCCTCGAGTTGTCCCGGGAGCATGCAACCTTCGTTGCCGTGGCCGAGCACATCGGCGATCACGGCCTTGATGTTTTCCTGCTGGCTGCGGCCTTTCGCGAACGCGCCGCCGCTGATCGCGTCGGGGTGGATCACCTGGAAGAAAAACGTGCAGGTGGCTTTGTCGCCGGCGGCTTGGGCCCAGCGGTTGCGCAGCGTGGGCAGCGACCCGCCGATGAAGCCGGCGACCAGCTCGTTGATGAGGGCGAGTCCGTAGCCTTTGTGCGCCCCGAAGGGCAGCAGCGCGGCGACCGCGCCCGGATCGGTGGTGGGCCGGCCCTCCCGGTCCACGGCGGCAAGCGGCGGCAGCGGTTTGCCCTCGCGCTTGAGCTGCTGCACGCGGCCCATGGCGACGACCGAGGTGGCCCAATCGATGACGATGGGAAAACCTACCGCCCCGGTCGTGGGAAAGCCCCACGAATGCGGATTGGTGCCGAGCGTGGGAAACTTGCCGCCGAAGGGCACGACCTCCGCGAGCGCCGCCGTGCAGTTCGTGTAGGCGATGTAGCCCTTTTTCGCGGCGTCCATCACGTAGCCGCCGCCCCAAAGGTAGTGAAAGGCATTGTCCACCGACACCGTGCCGACGCCGTAGCGATCGGCGAGCCGGATGGCCTCGGCCATCGCGCGAAACGCCGTGGACTGGCCGAGTTTTTTGTTGGCGTTCCAGATCTTGGCGGCGGCGAAGCGCGAAGGCTTTTCCTCGATCTGTGCACCGGGCATGCAGCCCTGCGAACCAGAGCCGAGGACATGATCGAGGTGCAGCGCCTTCAGGCCGTTGTGCGTGCGGATGCCGTGACGCGATGCCTCGGCGCAAAAGCGCGCGCCCTCCTCGGCCTCGTCAGACAGAAACCCGCGATGCCGGTAGGCGGCGGCGATGAGGGCGTTATGCTGCGCTTCGGGGACGATGTGGAAGGTTTCGGGCATGGAGAGGAAGCGGTAAGCAATAAGCGTTAGGCTGTAAGCAGCAGTTGAGAAAAGTGTCTTGGTGTTTCTGGAGCTTAAAGCTTACGGCTTATCGCCTGAAGCTACTTCCGGATTCGCCTGCGCGATCGGCGGCTGACCGGCGAGGAAACGCGTGAGGTTTTCCACCGCGCAGGCCGCCTGGCGCTGGACGCTCTCATGGGTGCGCGAGCCGATGTGCGGGGTGAGGATGACATTGGACAGGCCGAGCAGCGGATGGTCGGGCGGCGGCGGTTCCTGGTCGAGCACATCGGCAGCGTAGGCGAGTAGGTGCTTCGATTTCAGGGCGGCCACCAGCGCGTCGAGCTCCACCAGCTCGCCGCGGCCCGTGTTGACGATGACCGCGCCCCGCTTGATCAGCGGGAAGTTGGCCGCGTTGATCAGGCCCTTGGTCGCGGGCGTGAGTTTGGTGTGCAGCGAGATGATATCGGCGCGCCGCAGCACATCGTCAAAGGCCGCGATGCGCTCGATCCCGTGCTCCCGGGCGAAGTCCTCGTCCCAGTGATGGCCGTAGCCGATAAGCTTCAGCCCGAAAGCGCGGGCGCGGACGGCTACCTCCCGGCCGATGCGGCCGAGGCCGACAATGGCGAGCGTCTTGCCGTAAATCTCATTGCCGGTGATCCGCGTCCAGCGGCCGGCGGCGACATGATTCGCCTCGATCACCAGGTTGCGCACGGCGGCGAGCATGAGTGCAAAAGTGTGTTCCGCGACCGTGGTGTGATTGACCCCGGGGGTGAAGAGAACGGGAACTTTCAGGTCCGTGGCCGCCTTGAGGTCGATCTTGTCGAGCCCGATGCCGTATTTGGAAATGACCTTCAGCCGCGGCAGCGACCGGGCGATGACCGCACGCGTCAGCGCATCGTCGCCGCAGAGATAGGCGTCGAACTGCCCGGCCAGCTCCAGCATCCGCACCTCGGAGAGCGGCCCGCGCTCGCGCACGAGGTCGAAGCCGGCGGCGGTCAGCATCTCATGATGCACGCCGGGCGTGTCTTGGAAGGACGTGGTGGTGAGAAGGACGCGGGGAGCACTCATGCCGGGTGAAACGGGAAGACGGCTAAAGTAAAACCGGCGGTCCGCACATCCTATAATGCCGGAATCGTCCGGCGCCATCCCGGAGTTGCCGCACGGCCCAGACGGTGCCACGGTGCCGGCGTCATGAACCAAGTGTTCTGCCCCACGGATTTTTCGGTCGCGAGCCACGCCGCCTTTCAGCATGCGCTCAGCCTCACGCTCGCGCTCCGCGGCCGGCTGACCCTGATGCATGTGGCCGGCGGCCACGACGAGGATGCCGGCGGTTTTCCCGGGGTGCGCGCACAGCTGGAGCGCTGGGGCCGGCTCCCGCCGGGCAGCACCGACACCGCCGTCGCGGGCCTGGGTATCGGGGCGGAAAAAGTTCTCGGCCGCGAAGGCGATCCGGTTGATGTCGTGCTCCACTATCTTGAGCGGCATCCCGCCGATCTCATCGTGCTGGCCACGCACCAGCGCGAAGGCCGGGCCCGCTGGCTCGGCCGGCCGGTGGCCGAACCCATCGCGCGCGGCGCCCAGGCCATGACCCTGTTTCTCCCCCACGGCAGCGCCGGCTTCGTGGACGCCCGTTCCGGCGTTCCCCTGCTCCGCCGGATTCTCATTCCCGTCTGCGCGCAACCTGCACCGCAGCCGGCCGTGCGGGCCACCGTGCGCCTGCTGCAAACCTGCGGCATTCCCGCCGCTGCCCTGACGCTCTTTCACGCCGGCGCCATGCCGGACATGCCCGCGATCGAGATTCCGGCGCCGGACACCGCGTTTACCTTCACGCGCCTCGCCCGACCGGGCGACCCGGTGGAACAGATTCTCGCCGCCGCACGGGAAACCGCCGCCGATCTCGTCGTCATGAGCACGGCTGGCCACCACAGTTTCCTCGACGCCCTGCGCGGCAGCACCACGGAGCGGGTGTTGCGCCGTCTGTCGTGTCCGTTGCTGGCCGTGCCGGTGCTGCGACCCTGACCGCCGGTCTCACTCCGACCCCGCTGAGCCCTGCCGACTCCTGACAGGAGGCTGTCAGGACGCGTGGTATAATCCCGCCATGCCCCGCAAAAAGCCCTCCCTCTCCTCGCCCAAGGCCCCCGTGCAGGTCCGCGCCATCGACTTCGTGATGTATAACACGAAAGACCTCCGCAAAACCCGCGCGTTCTACCAGAAACTCTTCGGCTTCAAAAAAGGCGAGGAGTGGAACGACTGGTGGTCGGAGTTCCACACCGCGCCCGTCACCCTCTGTCTCAACGGCACCGAACACGACCGGCATCCCGACTGGGATTGGTCCGGGCCCGCCTGCGTGGCGCTCGCCGTGGACGATGTGCCCGCGGCCATCGCGGCCTGCCGCAAGCACGGCGCGAAGGTGCTCATCCCTCCGACCGAAACCCGCGTCTGCTGGATGGCGTGGATCGCCGACCCCGACGGCAACCGCATCTGCCTGCACTCCCGCAAGGACGGCAGCACCGGCTGAGAAACCGGCGTCCTGCATTTCGTGCTTCTGCCGACACGCCCGGCCGTGTAGTCCGTGAAGCAAATGCAACGCACCCTCGTCAAAGACGCCCTCAACGCCGCCGCCCCGAGCGACGCCATCCTGCTCCAAGGCTGGGTCCGCACCCGCCGCGATTCCAAGGCCTTCTCGTTTGTCGAACTCAACGACGGCTCCTGCCTCAAGGGCATGCAGATCGTCGTGGACGCCACCCTGCCCGACTATCCGAACGTGGCCCGCGCCCATACCGGCGCCTCCATTGAGGTGCACGGCCGGCTGGTTGAGTCCAAGGGCCAGGGTCAGAAATGGGAGGTCGTCGCCACCGCCTTCAAGGTCGTGGGCGAGGCCGACGGCACCTACCCGCTCCAGAAAAAGGGCCATACGCTCGAGTTTCTCCGCGAGATCGCTCACCTGCGCCCGCGCTCGAATCTCTTCGGCGCGGTCTTCCGCGTGCGCAGCCGCCTCGCCTACGCCGTCCACCAGTTCTTCCAGGAGCGCAGCTTTCACTACATCCACGCGCCCATCATCACCGCCAGCGACGCCGAGGGCGCGGGCGAGATGTTCCGCGTGACCACGCTCGACGTCGGCAACCCGCCCAAGGCCGAGGACGGCTCGGTGGACGCAACCAAGGACTTCTTTGGCAAGAAGACTTTCCTCACCGTCAGCGGGCAGCTCGAAGCCGAGATTTTCGCCTGCGCGCTGAGCAACGTCTATACCTTCGGCCCGACCTTCCGCGCGGAGAACTCCAACACCTCGCGCCACGCCGCCGAGTTCTGGATGATCGAACCCGAGATGGCCTTCTGCGACCTGCAGGGCGACATGGACCTCGCCGAGGAATTCGTGAAATACCTCATCCGCGACGTGCGCACGCACTGCGCCGCCGACCTGGAGTTCTTCAGCAAATTCGTGGACAAGGACCTGCTCCCGCGTCTCGACTTCGTGCTGGAAAAACCCTTCGTCCGTTGCAGCTACACCGAGGCCATCGAGATTCTCGAAAAATCCGGCAAAACTTGGGAGCATCCCGTGTCGTGGGGCGCCAACCTCCAGGCCGAGCACGAGCGCTACCTCACCGAGGAACATTTCAAATGCCCGGTCACCGTTTTCAACTACCCGCGCGCGATCAAGGCGTTCTACATGCGCAAGACCGACGGGTGCGCGCCCGACCGACAGACCGTGGCCGCGATGGACCTGCTCGTGCCCGGCATTGGCGAAATTATCGGCGGCAGTCAGCGCGAGGAGCGTCTCGACGTGTTGCGCGAGGGCATGGCGCTGCACCACCTCGACGAGAAAGCCTACTGGTGGTATCTCGACCTCCGCCGCTACGGCACGGTGCCGCACGCCGGTTTCGGCCTCGGCTTCGAGCGCATGCTCATGTTCGTGACCGGCGTCGGCAACATCCGCGACGTGATCCCCTTCGCCCGCACCCCGGGCACGGCGGAGTTTTGAGCCACCCTCACCTCACCGTGCCGGGACAACGGACTGTTCCGCCGCAGCCTTCAGCAGCGCGCGGCTGATGATCAGCCGCTGCACCTCGCTGGAGCCTTCGCCGATCTCGCAGAGCCGGGCGTCGCGCCACATGCGCTCGACGCCCGTGTCGCGCGTGTAACCCCAGCCGCCGCAGATCTGCAGGGCGCTGTTGGCCGCGCGCGAGGCCGCCTCGCTCGCGTAGAGCTTGGCCACCGACGCCTCCAGGCTGAACCGCTGGCCGCGCGCGTGCATCACGCAGGGCTGAAGCAGCAGCGCCTCGGCGGCCCGCAGTTCGACCTCGCAGTCGGCGAGCTTGAACTGCAACGCCTGAAATTCCGCGATGGCCTTCCCGAACTGCCGGCGGGTGAGCATGCGCTGCTTCGCGATGTCCACCGCGGCACGCCCCAGCCCGATCGCCATCGCCGCGATGCCGAGCCGGCCGCCATCGAGGCACGCCAGCGCAGCGTGCTGGCCGCGACCGCGTTCGCCGATCGGGTCGCCGCGGACCTTTTTCAGGTAGAACTCGCTGGTGTTGCTCGCCCGCACCCCGGAAGTCTTCACCTTGCGCACGGGCGTGATGTCCTTCGTCTCGATCCAGAAGGCGGAGAACTCCTTCTTGCCCTTCTCATCCTTCCCCGTGACGGCCATCACAACCATCCGGTCCGAGTGCAGGCCCATGGTGATGTAAAGCTTGTGCCCGTTGAGCTCCCAGGTGCCGTCCGGCAGCGGCGTGGCGGTGGTCTCGACGCCGCCGGTGTCGGACCCGGCATTGGGCTCGGTAAGCGCCCACGCCACCATCCAGTCGCCGTTGAGCACGCTGGGAAAAATTTTCCGCTTCAATTCCTCGCCGGCGAATCCCAGCGGATGGCCGACACACAGGGCGTTGTGGGCGGCGAGGTTCATGGCAAACGCGCCGCAGTGCCGGGCGACTTCCTCGATCACGAGGCAGAAACACAGCATCGAGAGTTCCTGTCCGCCGACCGCCTTCGGCGCGAGCATGCCCATGAGCCCGGCGCGCCCGGCCTTGGTAAAGAGTTCGCGCGGCAGCTCCTCTTTTTCTTCCCAAGCCGCCGCGTGCGGGGCGATCTCGCGGGCGACGAAGGCCCGGGCCTGTTCCAGAAAGGCCAGTTCGTCGGGTTTCAGATGATCGTGATAAAGCGAATGCGGGTGCAGCATGGGGTGAGGGGTTGCGATGAACCGTATTTTCCCACCCGACGCCCGCAACGCCCCGGCCGCCGTCACGGCCATATTCATCCCTTTGGGCGACCGCTCGCCGGTTGCGGGACTCGTCCCCGGCGCTAGGTTCCACCCCATGGCCGCCCCGCCCCTGCGCCTGCTCACCGCCGTGCCCCTCTGCGACGGACACGACAGTGCCATCACCACCATCAACCTGGAACTCGCCCGCCACGGCATCGAGGTGATCTACCTTGGTTATCACCAGTCGGTGGCGGCGATCGTGCGCGCCGCCATCCAGGAAGACGTCAATGCGGTCGGCCTCTCCTCCTACAACGGCGGTCACCTGATTTTCTTCCGCGAGGTCGTCCGGCGCCTGCGGGCAGGGGGCGGGGGCGACATCCCGGTGTTCGGCGGCGGCGGCGGCACCATCACGCCGGCCGACGCACGCGTGATGCAGCGCGACGGCGTGGACCGCATCTTTTTCGCCGGCACATCGCTCGACCGCATCATGGCGGAGATCAAAACCCGCTATGCCCGCCCGGCGAAGCCCGCCCGGAAACTCAAGGGCGATCGCGCCCTCGCCCGCGCCATCACCATCGCGGAGACCGCCACCTTCACCGGCGATACTCCTCGCTCTTCGGGCGGAGCGAAACCCCGCGCACAGGTCGTCGGCGTCGCCGGACCCGGCGGCGCGGGCAAGTCCACGCTCATCGACGAGCTGACTTCGCGCTTTCTGCAGAAGATCCCCCGCGGCCGTATCGCCCTGCTGGCCAACGACCCGTCGCATCCCGGCACCGGCGGCGCGATCCTCGGCGACCGCGTGAGCGCCATCTACGCGCAGGACGACCGCGTGTTTTTTCGGTCCCTCGCCACGCGCGGCAGCCTCACCGGGCTGTCTGCGGCCGCGCCGGCCGCGATTGAGATTTTGCGCAACTCCGGCAAGTTCGACCTGATCTTCGTCGAGTCCGTCGGCGTGGGCCAGGAAAGCGATCCCTTCAACGTCTTCCATGGCCGGAAACTGGTGGACACCGTGCTCTACGTGCTGCCACCGCACTACGGCGGCCGCATCCAGCTCCAGAAGATTGCGCTGCTCAACGGCGCCGATCTCGTCGTGCTCAACAAGTGCGACGATCCGCGCGCCCACGCGGCGAAGGCTGAAATCCAAACCCGGCTCGACCAGAACCAACGCGGCCAGCGCCTGCACGCCACCACCGCCGCCACGCACTCCGACCCCGGCGTGGACAGGCTCTTTGCCGCCATCGCTGAACTCGGCGGACTCGACCCCGCCCGCGGCGGGGAAAAAGCATGTCAGATGGAGGTGTCGCCATGAGCTCTGTCCTGGGTAGTCATCGTTCTCTTTCTCTTAATCGTAATCGTTCTCTCTCGAACGATTGGTTCCGAGAGCGGGAGAACGATTACGAGAAGGAGAACGATTCCAGATGAGCTCCCTCGGTCGCATCGCGGACTCGGTCGTCGCCTACAACCAATTCGTCACCGGCGAGGTTGCGCGCGCGCGGGCCAACAAAAAATATGCCGGCGAGCTGCGCGCCCGTTGGGCGAAGATCCGCCAATCCGTCGAGTGGACCCAATCGCCCACGGGCACGAAGCTGCCCCGCCTCGCGCTGCCCGACACCGACGAGCCCGGCGCGATCGCCGCCTACCTCTTCGGCCAGGGCCTGCCCGGCGAGTTTCCCTACGCCACCGCGGCTTACCGCGAAATGTATCTGGAGCGCGACGGCGGGGAAACGCCCGGCGAAGAACCCATGCGCCTCTTTGCCGGCCTCGGCCTCGCCGAGGACACCAACGCCCGCTTCAAATACCTCTCGCGCAACCAAAAAAGCCTGCGCCTCTCCACCGCGTTCGACGGTCCCACGCTCTACGGGCTCGACTCCGACCACGAGGGCGTGCTCGGCAAGGTCGGCGAGGGTGGCGTCGCGATCGACACGGTCGAGGACATGTTGCGGCTCTTCGCCGGCTTCGACCTCACGCGCCCGGACGCGTCCGTCTCGATGACGATGAACGCCCCGGCGCCGGCCATCCTCGCGATGTTCATCGCCGCCGCGAAGCGCCGCTTCGGCCCCGGCTGCCTCAAGCAACTGCGCGGCACCATCCAGGCCGACATTTTGAAGGAAGTGCAGGCGCAGAACGAGGTCATCTTCCCCGTTGATGCTTCGCTCCGCTTCCTTTGCGACATGATCGAATGGTGCGTGCCCAACCTGCCGAAGTGGTATCCTGTCTCCATTTCCGGCTACCATATCGCCGAGGCCGGCGCCACGCCCGTCCAGCAGGCCGCATTCACCCTCGCGAACGGTTTCACCTACGTCGAACTCCTCCGGCAACGCGGCGCGGATGTAAACCGCTTCGGTCCGCGCCTCTCCTTCTTCCTGGATTGCGGGCTCGACGTCGAATACCTCGTGCTCGGTCGCGTCTGCCGCCGCCTCTGGGCCATCGGCCTGCGCGATGTCTTCGGCGCCGACGCCAAGGCGCAGATCCTCAAGCTGCACACGCAGACCTCCGGCCGCTCGCTCATCGCCGCGGAATTCCAGAACAACCTCACCCGCACCGCCACCGAGCTGATGCTGGCCTACCTGAACTACACCAATTCCTGCCATTCCAACTCCGCCGACGAGCCCTTCACCACGCCGACGGAAAAATACGCCCTGCTCGCCTCGCACGCCCAGTCCATCCTTCTGGAGGAATCGGGCCTCTTCAAACACACGATGAACCTGTTCGGCGGCGCCCCCGGCCTGCTCGCGCTCGAGCGGCAGGTGGAGCAGGGCATCCTCGACGTTTTTCGGGAAATGGACACCCTCGGCGGCGTCATCCCCGCCATGGAACAACGCTACCAGCGCAGCAAGATCCAGGAAGCCGGCCACGCCTACGAACAGCAGATCTATTCCGGCCGCCGGCCGGTCATCGGCCTCAACCGCTACGTGACGGACGAACCGCTCCCGCACGTCCCCCTCGCCCGCACGGCTCCGCGCCGGCAGCGCCTGCAGGTCGAGCGCCTCACGGCCTTCAAAAAGAAACACGCGAAAAAAGCGCCCGCCGCCCTGCAACGCCTCGAAAACGTGGTGCGCGGCAAAGGCAACGTTTTCGACGAACTCCTTAACACCGTCGAGGTTTGCTCGCTGGGGCAGATCACGGCATGTCTTACCGGTGTTGTCGGCAAGTTTCGGCCGATGGTGTGATTGGCTCAACCTACAAAGCACGATGCGAGTCCTCAAAATTCAGTTCATCGATAGAACTAAGCCCATCTTCTTGCCACTGGATGAAGGGAGCGTGAGCCATCTTCTAACTTTCCTCGACGCCAAGAAGCGGTCCCCCGGAGCAATCCAACTAACTTCCGCTCTCGGCAACGATGTCTGGCTCAATCTAAGTCGGGTGGAGTCGTTTAACCTACTCCTTGAAGCCAATGACCTCCCGTTTACCGAGACTTCGATTCTCGATTCTCTCTACCTCGGGTCTGAGGATGTTGAACCTGATCTAGAAGAGACTAGATGGTCCGCTCGTGTCCTCGTAGCCAATCAACTTAGGGCTCATGCGATTGACGACATCTCAGGACATGATTGGACCACGATCGAATCAAGCTTCGAGCAAGATCGCCCGTTTTTTGTGATCGTAGATGGCGACGGAGAAGAGGTCGGATTCAACACTGCACGAATTGAGCTGATTATCGGAACCGAGGAGGGACGTTATTCCGGTTCACAGCGTGAAGCTCTGAATGCCTACTTGGATAGAATGCTCGACGCGGATCAGACAACGTAGATTGCCTCCGTGAACCCCACCACCCCATCCCCCACTCCCGCCCTCCTCGACCGCTGCCATGAGATCGCGCAGCAGGAAACCCAGCTCCGCGAAGGCGGCGGCGCGGCCGGCCAGGAGCGCCAGCACAAGCTTGGGCGGCTCTTTGTCCGCGAGCGTATTGCCGCGCTGATCGACTCGCCGGAGTCGTTTCTCGAGGTCGGCCTCTGGGCTGCGCACGGCATGTATAAGGAATGGGGCGCATTCCCCGGCGCGGGGGTCGTCACGGGCATCGGGCAAATCGCCGGGCGCCCGTGCATGATCGTGGCCAACGACGCCACCGTGAAGGCCGGCGCGTTCGTGCCGATGACGTGCAAGAAGGTCCTCCGCGCGCAGCGCATCGCCTTCGAGTGCAACCTGCCGCTCGTCTACCTCGTGGATTCCGCCGGCGTGTTTTTGCCGATGCAGGACGAGATCTTTCCCGACGAGGACGACTTCGGCCGCATTTTTCGGAACAACGCCGTCATTTCCGCCGCCGGCATCCCGCAATACGCCGCCATCATGGGCAACTGCGTCGCGGGCGGCGCGTATCTGCCGGTGCTCTGCGACAAGATCCTCATGACCGAGGGCAGCGGGCTCTACCTCGCCGGTCCGCAGCTCGTGAAAGCGGCCATCGGCCAGCTGACCGATACGGAGACGCTCGGCGGCGCAGCCATGCACGCGGAGATCTCCGGCACGGTGGACTTCAAGGAAAAGGACGACCCGGCGGCGATTGCGCGGCTGAAGAGTCTCATCGGGCTGCTGCCCGCGGAGGCAAGCGATCAGCGGTCAGCGGTCAGCGAACAGCTCAAGACCGAATTCCCCGCTTCGAAGATCTACGAGCTCGTCTCGGTGGATGGCCGGAAGGAATACGATGTGCGCGACCTCATCCGCTGCCTCGTGGACGCGGGTTCGCTTGATGAATACAAGGCGGACTATGGCAAATCCATCGTCTGCGCCTTCGCCCGGCTCGGCGGCCGGCCCATCGGCATCGTCGCCAACCAACGCACGCGCGTGCAGTCGAAGGCCGCCGGCGCGGCCGGCCTGCAGATGCCGGGCGTGATCTACGCCGACAGCGCCGACAAGGGCGCGCGGTTCATCCTCGACTGCAACCAGACGCGCGTGCCTCTGCTGTTCCTGCAGGACGTGTCGGGTTTCATGGTCGGCAAGGACGCCGAGCAGAGCGGCATCATCCGCAGCGGCGCCAAGATGGTGAACGCCCTGAGCAACACGACGGTGCCGAAGATCACCGTCATCACCGGCGGCTCGTTCGGCGCCGGCAACTACGCGATGTGCGGCAAGGCCTTCGACCCGCGCTTCATCTTCGCCTGGCCCCACGCCAAATACGCCGTGATGGGCGCCGCGCAGGCCAGCGACGTGGTGTTCAACATCCTCGCCAAGTCCGGCAAGCAGGAGCGCACCAAGGAAGAACTCGACGCCCTCCGCGCCCAGGTGAAGGCCGGCTACGTCGAGCAGACCGACATCCGCTATGGCGCCGCCCGCGGCTGGGTGGACGCGCTCATCCCGCCGCACGACACCCGCGAGGTGCTGTTGCGCGCCTTCGCCCTCGCCTGCCGCCCGGCGGCGAAGGCATCGTTTCACACCGGCGTCATCCAGGTCTGAACCGCCATGCCGCGCCCGCTCATGATCGCCAATGCCTCCGGCTTCTGGGGCGACCAGCCCGACGCCGCGGCGCGCCTCGTCGCCGCCCGGCCCGACTTGGATTACCTGACGTTCGATTACCTCGCCGAGGTCTCGCTCTCCATCATGGCCGCGGTGCGGGCGAAGGATCCCGATGCCGGCTATGCGCGCGATTTCATCGAGACGCTGCGTTCCCTGGTGACGTTCTACCAGGGCGGCGGCAAAACCCGCATCGTCACGAACGCCGGCGGACTCGACCCCCTCGCCTGCGCGCGCGCCGGCCGCGACGTGCTGGCCGCCGCCGGGCTCAACCGCCTGCGGATCGCGGTGGTCACCGGCGACAACGTGCT
Organism: Opitutaceae bacterium; assembly: GCA_026125215.1. Lineage (GTDB taxonomy): Bacteria > Verrucomicrobiota > Verrucomicrobiia > Opitutales > Opitutaceae > UBA2377. The sequence continues at coordinate 5,738 of JAHCLN010000034.1, read as the reverse complement.
CCCGCTGCTGCGCGCCGATCACCCCGCAAAGTGTAACCCAATAGGTTACACTTCATCGGGGCCGGAGGGGACGAACCTGGACACCGGGGAGCCGGTTGACCGGGTGGCAGCGCGGCTCGTCACCGCCAATGCCTACTTGGGCGCGGCCCCGATCGCCGCCGCTCTGCGCGCCGGCGCGGACATCGTGATCACCGGTCGCACGGCCGACCCTTCGCTCACGGTCGGGCCCTGTCTCGCGCACTTTGGCTGGGCGGAGGACGCCTGGGACCAGATCGCGGGGGCGACGGTCGCCGGCCACCTCATCGAATGCGGCACGCAGGTCTGCGGCGGCTTCTCGACCGACTGGCTGGAACTCCCCGACCACCACGACATCGGTTGTCCCATCGTAGAAGTTGCCGCCGACGGCAGCTGTGTCGTCACCAAACCGGCCGGCACCGGCGGCGCCGTCACGGTGCCAACCGTCAAGGAGCAGCTCCTCTACGAGATCGGCGACCCCGGCAACTACCTCTCGCCGGATGTGACGGTTTCGTTCCTCAAGCTGGCCGTGACGGCGGACGGTGAGAACCGCGTGCGTGTCGCCGGCGCCACCGGACGCGCCCCGACCGACAGCTACAAGGTTTCGGCCACCTACCGCGACGGCTACAAGGCCCACGGCCTGCTGACCATCTACGGGCACGACGCGGTGAAGAAAGCCCGCGCCGCCGGCGAGGGTCTGCTGCGCCGATTGCAGGCCCGCGGCTGTGTTTTCCGCGAGACGCTGGTCGAGTGCCTCGGCACCGGTGACAGCGTCAAGGGTCTCGGCCGGCGCACCAAGGAGGCCGACCTCATTGAAACCATCCTACGCGTGAGCGTGGCCGCGGACCGCAAGGAACCGGTCGAGCGCTTCACCCGTGAGATCGCCCCGCTCGTCACCTGCGGGCCGCAGGGTGTGACCGGCTACGCCACCGGCCGGCCCAAGGTCCTGCCGGTCTTCGCCTACTGGCCCTGCCTCATCCCCAAGGCCCGGGTCGCTCCGCAATGGCAACTCCTCGATTCCCCATGATCCCGCTCCGCCAGATTGCCCACGCCCGCAGCGGCGACAAAGGCGACTCCGCCAACATCGCGGTCTTCGCCCGTGATGCCGCCCACTACCCTTGGCTGCGCGAACACCTCACCGCCGCGACGGTGCAAACCTACTTCGCACCCCTCAATCCCGGCCCTGTCACCCGCTACGAGGCGCCCAACCTCGCCGCGCTCAACTTCATCCTGCCCGGCGTTCTCGCCGGCGGCGGCAGCCGCTCGCTCCGACTCGATGCCCAAGGCAAGACCCTCGGCATGGCGCTCCTCGAAATGCCCGTGCCTGATCCTGAAACCGGGTCCCCCGAACACACCGATTGATTTCCCCATGAGCACTTCCCTTCTCGTCACCACCAACGGCCCCGTCACGACCCTCACGCTCAACCGGCCGGAAAAGCGCAACGCGCTCAACGTCACCCTGCTCAAGGCCCTCACCGCCGCCATCGCGGCGGCCGGCCGCGATCCCGCGCAACGCATCCTTGTGCTGCGCGGCGCGGGGCCGGTGTTTTGCTCCGGGCTCGACCTCGCCGAGGCCGCACAACCGGGCCAGGCGGAAATCTCCGCCTCGCATGTCCGGGAGACACTCCATGATCTCGCCACCACGCGGCTCATCACCATCGCCGCCGTGCAGGGCGCGGCCATCGCCGGCGGCGCGGGCCTGATGTCGGCCTGCGATTTCGTCGTGGCCGCGCGTGACGCCAAGTTCGGCTATCCCGAAGTGCGCCGCGGCCTGGTGCCCGCGCTCATCATGACCTTTCTGCGCCGCCAACTGCGCGAGCGCGACGCCCGCGAGCTCCTGCTGCTCGGCAAGACCTTCGACGCCGCCCACGCCCATGCCATCGGACTGATCAACCGGGTCGTGCCCGATGCCTCCGGCCTCGACCTTGAGGTGACCACCCTCATCAGTTCGCTGCTGCAGGGCGCGCCGGAGGCGCTGACCGGCACCAAGGAACTGCTCGCCGAGCTCTGGCCCTCGCCCGTGGCGGAGGATCTGGGCAAAGCGCATGCCCACCACCTCACGGCGAGGAATTCCGCCGAGGCCCGCGAGGGCGTGGCCGCCTTTTTGGAAAAACGCGCGCCCAACTGGGCGCCCAAGTAGGACCGCTTTACTCCGGCGTTTCCGTCGCAGCTTTCTTAGAACGCCCGCGTTTCGGTTTTCCACCATCGCTGTCTGCGGCGAACTTCGAGGCCTTGGCGTTCAGCCAGAGCTGACCCTTCGCGTTGCGGTTGAGCCAGAAAATCTCGCCCGCGTGCTCGACGAAGACCGGCTTCTCGCGCGCCTTCTCCGGCACTTTGAGGCCGAGCGCCGTGAGCGTCGCGATGAATTCCTCCACCGGCTTGCCGAGTTCGCCGGCGAGTTTTTCCGTTTCGCCCGCGAAGGTCCCGGTCTTGCCGGGCTTGAGCAGCAGGCGCACGGCGGGGAATACCGTCTCGGGTTTCGGAGCCGGCGCCGTATCTGCAGCCGGAGCCGTGTTGGCCGCCGGTTCGCCGGCGGTTTCGACCGGAGCCGACCCGGCGGCGGTGGCCGATGCGAGGGTTTCGCCTTCCTTTTTCTCGCGGCCGTTGATCCAAACGCCGCCGCGCTGGTCCTTGTTGAGCCACCACAATTCGGCGCCGAACTCGGCATAGACGGGCTGGTCGCCGGACTTATCGGGCAGACTCAGGCCGAGTGCGCCGAAGGAACTGATGAGCTCGGCCTCCGTCGTGCGCAGGGCGCGGGCGAGGAAACTCGTGCTGCCCGAACCGCCGGGGCCGCGGCGGTTGCGCCGCATGTGCGGACGGATTTTCTCCAGCAGTTCGGGGCCCGCGGGCAACGGCGCGGCCGGCTTGGGCTCCGCCTTGGGTTTGGAAGTTTCCGCCGTCGGTTCGCCTGCAGGCTCGGTGGGCTCCGGCCGGCGGTTGCCGCCGTTGGCCGGCTCAGCCGCTTCCTCGGCCGCCACCTTGTTGCCCGGCACCACGCGAAAGACCGGGCGCGGCTTTTCGCGGGTGTTGATCCAAATCTCGCCGCGACGGTTGATGTTCACCCAGAAAAGATCGCCATCGTATTCGATGTAAACGGGCTTGGCATTCTCGTCGGCCGGAATCTGGAAGCCGCACTCCACGAGCGCGCCCTTGATGTCCTCCTCGGCGAGATCCCACTTCTTGGCCAGATAGTCGAGGCCGGCCGACATGCCCGGCCCGCGCTGGTTGCGGCGCATGTGGGGCTTGAGCGCATCAAAGAAGGTCGGCAGCTCGTCTTCTTCGGCCAGCTTGTCCCAGTCGTCCTTCTCCTCCTCGGGTGCATCGGGCTCGTCGTCCCGCGAGGTGTCCACCGGCTTGCGGAAGCCATCGTCGGGCGCGGCTTTTTCCTCCAGGTAGCTCAGCGCCTGCGGCTCGGCCGGCGCGGGAGCGCTGGTCGTGGCGGCCTTGAACTTCGCCTCAAACTCGGCGCGCAGCTTCTCGGCCTCGGCCTTGGCGGCGACCGCCGCGGCGTCCTGCAGGGTCCAGTCGCGCTGGGTCGAGCGCCGGGCCAGCCCGGAGAACGAGAGCGGATTGTCCGGCTGCGTCGCATAATGGATGATCTCCCACTCCTCGCGGCCGAGATCGTTGAGAAATTTTTCCAGCAGCGCGGGCGTGGCGAAGCCCCCCTTGCCGCTGGTGATGACCTTGTATTCCCAAAGTGACATGAATGATTAAAATTAACGAAACCCAGCCATCCCAGAAGCCACGCCGCCTGCCGAGTCTTTTCTCCATCCCGGCGTTTATTGGGTGACGGCGGCCAGAAAATGCGCCACCGCGCGGGTGGTCAGCCGGCCGGCCGGCCCCCGGGGGGTGAATTCGCAGGCATGGGTCGCCCAGGGCAACTCCAGCAGGAAATGGGGCACACCGGCCTCGTCCAGCCGGGCGGCCAGCCGCCGGCTGTGCCGCACCCAGACGAGCGTATCAATCGTGCCATGCACCAGCAGGGTCGGCGGCGTGCGGCCCGGCCGCACCAGTGCCTGACCGCTCGCCGAATCGTAGATTTCGTCCCGTCCTTCCGGCGGGCCGCCCAGAAACTGCCGCATCAGTTTCAGCGAGTTCAACGCGTCATCCTCGCGGGAAACCGACCAGGCGAACCGCATGTCATGCGGTGCATAGAGCGCCATCACGCCGCGAACCGCCGGGTCCCCCAGATAACCCACCGCCGTCGCGATCTGTCCGCCCGCCGAACGTCCCGCCAACACCAGCCGCGTCGGATCGATTCCGAGGTCCGCCGCCCGGGCCTTCAGCCAGGCGACGGCCGCCAGCGTGTCCTCGCGTTGCGCCGGCCAAGGATGCTTGGGCGCGAGCCGGTAGGAAATAGCCGCCACCGCGTAACCCATCCGCGCCAGCCGCCGGTTGAAGACCGCGAGTTGTGCCCGGTCGCCCGCATCCCAACCGCCGCCATGCACCATCACCACGCAAGGCGACGGCCGTCCGTCCGTGCGCCGCACCGGATAAAAATCCAGCGCCAGCCCCGGCGCATAGTCATGGGTCTGCACCGGGCCGGGCGAACTCGCCGGCCGCGGCGGGGCCGCACCGAATGCCCGGGTCAGCGCCGGCGTCAGGTTCCGGCCCATCCACCAGCCCCGCGCCACCGGCAGCATCAGCAAACCGACCGCCAGCCCGGACATCGCCGCCACCGGCCCCAGGATCGCGCCGTCATCGGGAAGCCGCGACCACGCGATCCAGCCGACCAGCAAGGGCACGACACTCAAGCACCAGCCGAATTCTCCGGCCAGCAGCGCCAGCCGCCAGTTTACCCACACCGGCACACGGAAGACCGTGAGCAACGCCAGCCCGAGCGACAGCAGGGCGAGCAAGAGCAACAGGAACGACAGGAGCATGCCGTTAATACGCACCGCGGCGGCTCCCCGACGAATCATTTTCGTCGCATGGTCCGGCGACGAACTGTTTTGCTTACGACATGCGCCGGCTCGACCAACTCCTCGCCAACCTCGGCTACTGCAGCCGCCGGGAGGCCCGCGCCTGGGTCGAAGCCGGCCGGGTGACCGTCGCGGGCAGCGTCGCGGACGACCCCGGCCAAAAGGCCGCGCCAGCCGCGGTGCAGGTGGACGGCGAACCGCTCGATCATCCCGACGGCCTGCTGCTGTTGCTGCACAAACCCGCCGGCTTGGTGTGCTCCCATGACGAACGCGAAGGGCCCAATATTTACTCTCTGCTGCCGCCGCGTTGGCGGCTGCGCAATCCGCAGATCACCAGCATCGGCCGGCTCGACAAGGAAACCACGGGGTTGCTGCTGCTCACCGACCAAACCGCCCTCGTGCACCGGCTCACCTCGCCCAAACACAAGGTGCCAAAAATTTACCGCGCCACCGTGGACCGCGACCTCACACCCGACCTGATTCCGCTCTTCGCCGCCGGCACCCTGCAACTCGAAGGCGAGAAAGAACCCTGCCGCCCGGCGGAGCTGAAAATCACCGCGCCACGCGAGGCGGAGCTGATCCTCACCGAAGGCAAATACCACCAGGTGCGCCGGATGTTTGCCGCCACCGGCCGCACTGTGCTGGCCCTGCACCGCATCCGCTTCGGCGAACTGGACCTTGACGACCAGCCCGCCGGCCAATGGCGGGAGTTGCCACTGGACACGTTTGACTCGGCCTTCTGACTGATCGGAAAAACAATCCCAAATCTAACACCCAACAGACCTCCTAACCTGAATG
>JAHCLN010000033.1 GCA_026125215.1 Opitutaceae bacterium | reverse complement strand
GCGCCGGTCTTCTTTTACAAGGGCGACCTGTTGGCGACCTTCCTGTGCAGCGGGTTTTTCCTGCTGGTGCTTTGGAGCCGGCATAAGTCGGCACCCCTGCGGCTGGCCGGCCAGGCATTGGCCATGTTCTCCCTCGGCTTCGGACTCTACCTCCTGTCCCGCGCCGCCCTGCTCGGGCTCGTTGTGGGACTCATCGGCTGCGCGGCGGCGGGGCGCTGGATGGTCCTGCGGGTGGCGGGGTTGACCGTGCTGCTGGGTCTGCTGCTGGCCGTGGGGGATGCGGCTTTCCTCCAGACGGATTTCAAGCAAAGCCGGATTTATGCGGCTTATGAGCACGTGGTTTCGATCGCCGATTTCTCCGGTTCACGCAGCTACTCCGGGGATATGAGCCTGGATACCGGCGACAACAACCGGTTTAGGATGGTTTGGTGGATGAGCATAGTCCGGGAAACCATCACCGGCAGTCCCCTGTTCGGCCTGGGCTTTGGCTACGATCTGGCCGCCGGGTTTATCCGTGCCTACGACCTGGAGATGGGGGACGATTTTACCGCCCGCAGCCCCCACAGCATCGTGCTTACGGTGTTTGGCCGGATGGGACTGCTCGGGGCGGCACTCTGGATGTGGTTCATGATTTTGTCCGCCCGACGCTCCTGGCAACTGGCCCGGACCTGCAACAGGGCCGATCCTAACGCCGACGAAGCGCTCTCCTACCATGCTGCAGCATGGGTCATTTTGATCAGCGCTTGTTTCGGCGTCGTGCTGGAGGGCCCGATGGGGGCGGTGGTTTTTTGGTCCTTGCTGGGTCTGGCTCATGTCGTCCAAAACCCTGACGGCTCCATCATCTCCGCTGGCCCCAAAAGCGAAAATTCCGTGGAAAACTCGTGAAAAAACACGGATTTTGGCCAAAAATCGCACAGTTTTGCCCGATTTTGCATAAATTTTGGGGATTTTGACCGAATAGAACCGAGAGGTCTCCTGACGCTTGGCGCCTTAAAGGCAAAGTGCCATGAATTATCGATACTGGCGATTTTTCAGCATTTTCAGCTGAAAATGGATGTTTTTGGCGGTTTTAAGGCCAAAAATGCCCATTTTTATCAAAAATGAGTGATTGCATTGTTTGAGGTATTTTTGAACGCTGCACCCTCTTTTGCCACTAACAGGGCACCAGCAAACTCAACCAGGACGCCCCTTGGACCTAAAACAAATCAAACAAATCATCGAACTGATGAAGCGCTCCGAATTGACCGAATTCGCGGTCGAGGAAGAGGGCTTCAAGTTGAAGATCCGCCGTGGGGCCAATGGTCTGCCCATCGTTTCGAGCTCACGGTCGTCCAATCCGCCCTTCCCGGCCGCCAGCGAGGCATCCGCCCCCCAGCCGGCCGCATCGGCCCCCGCCCCCGCGGCTGCAGCCGCCGCCCCCAAGGACGAAGCCGGTATCGTTTACGTGAAATCACCCATGGTGGGCACTTTCTACCGGGCTCCGTCACCGGAGAGCAAATCGTTCGTCGAACCCGACAGCAAGGTCACCGAGACCTCCGTGGTTTGCATCATCGAGGCTATGAAGATCATGAACGAGATCCAGGCCGAGGTGAAAGGCACCGTGGTCGAGGTCTTGGTCGAAAACGGCCAGCCCGTCGAATACGGCCAGCGCCTGTTCAAGGTTAAGCAGGGCTGAGCCCACCCGCCGTTCCCATTTCCGGCCCGTTTTGCGACGGTCCCGGATGGCCCGGCAACCCTCCGCGCACCATGATTCAAAAAATTCTCATCGCCAACCGCGGTGAAATCGCCCTCCGCATCATCCGGGCCTGCCGTGAGTTGGGCATCAAGACCCTCGCCGTTTATTCCGAGGCCGATGTCCAGTCCCTGCACGTCCAGCTGGCCGACGAGGCCATCTGCATCGGTGGCCCCCGCGGCTCCGACAGCTACCTGCGGGCCGACCGGATCATGAGCGCCGCGGAGATCGCCGATGTGGACGCCATCCACCCCGGCTACGGCTTCCTTTCGGAAAACGCCAAATTCGCCGAGCAGTGCGAATCCTGTAACATCAAGTTCATCGGCCCCAAGTCCAAATCCATCAAAATCATGGGCGACAAGGCCGTGGCGAAGGACACCGTGCGCAAGGCCGGTGTGCCTACCGTCCCCGGCTCCGACGGCCCGGTGGAGACCGAGGTCGAAGCGGTGAAGATAGCCCGCAAGATCGGCTATCCCGTCATCATCAAGGCCGTGGCCGGCGGCGGCGGTCGCGGCATGCGCATCGCCCACAACGATGTTTCCTTCGCCAAGGAATACCACGTGGCCCGCAACGAGGCCGAAAAGGCCTTCGGCAACGGCGCCGTTTACATCGAGCGCTACATCGAGAAGCCCCGCCACATCGAGTTCCAGATCCTCGCCGATTCCCACGGCAAGGTCCTCCACCTCGGCGAGCGCGACTGCTCCGTCCAGCGCCGCCACCAGAAGCTCATCGAGGAGTCCCCTTCGCCCTTCCTGACGCCCGATCTCCGCAAGAAGATGGGCAAAGCCGCCGTGCGCGCCGCCGAGGCCGCCGCCTACGAGAACGCCGGCACGATCGAGTTCCTCGTCGATGCCAAGGGCAACTTCTACTTCATCGAGATGAACACCCGCATCCAGGTGGAGCATCCCGTCACCGAGGAGGTCACCGGCATCGACCTCATCAAGCAGCAGATCCTCGTGGCCAACGGCGAAAAGCTCGGCTTCGACCAGGGCGACATCACCTTCAACAAGCACGCCATCGAGTGCCGCATCAACGCCGAGGACCCCGCCCGCAACTTCGCGCCCTCCCCCGGCACCATCAGCCTCTACTACGCCCCCGGCGGCCATGGCGTGCGCGTGGACTCCCACGCCTACTCCGGCTACACCATCCCGCCCTACTACGATTCGATGATCGGCAAGCTCATCTGCTACGGACGCGACCGGAAGACCGCCCTCGAGCGCACCTACCGCGCCCTCAGCGAATACCTCGTCCGCGGCATCAAGACCACCATCCCCCTCCACAAGGCCATCATGTCCGACCCCGTCTTCATCGAGGGCAAGGCCACCACCGCCTACATGGAGGAATTCATGAGCCGCACCCCGCCGGACCTGTTCTCCTGAACAGATTTCCAGCCGAGTCTGCTCAACCGGGTAAATTGCGGTCTGCGATCATGACGCGAACGCGTCGGTAGGGTCCGCTCTCCGAGCGGACCGACTGCGACTCACGCACCAACGCGGCTCGACGCCAGATCCACCCGCTCGCTCATCACGCGGGTCTCCCGCCAGCAAAGGTGCGCTTGACCGCCAAGGCGACCGTGACACCTTGAAGCCATGCCTGCTGTCGCTGTCAGAGCCAAGCGCCCCAAGCCCGCGAAAGCCGCGCGGCGTGAGTCCGCGACCTCCAATTCGCGTGCCGCCTTGCTCCAACGGTTGCGAGCCGAATACACCCCCCGCGTCTGCGAGCGGACCCTGCAGCTCAATAAGGAACTTCCAGTTTACGACGGGGCGTGAAACTGGAGCTTTTCTCCTCGAAAAAGGGTATCGCCAGACCAAATCTGGTCGCAATTCAGGCGGCGGACCTCGACATGCTGCCGACCGTGCTGGTCTGCCCGCTGCTGCCGGATGAGATCCTTTCAGCAGTGCGCGCGCAAGTCATGGTGGACGGCCGGGAATACATCGCGCTTTGCGACCTGGCCCGCCCGGTCAACCGGCGGATTCTCGTCAAGGTGGGTGAACTTTCCGAAGCTGACAGCCAACGAATCATGCAAACCTTCCGGCTGTTGCTGGCCGGATAAACCGGTCTGCTAACGGGCGAGCGCGAGATCGCTCCACTCGCCCATGGTCCGGGTCTGCACGTCCCACCCCGGAGCCGCCGCCGCGAAAACCGCGCGCACTTTCTCCAGTTCAACCGCCAGTATGCCGCTGAGCACGAGCAGCCCGCCCGGGGCGACCGCCGCGAGCAACTGCAGCGCGAATTTCATGAGCACGTCGGCCTGGATGTTTGCCAGGACCAGCTCCGCTTCGCGGCCGGCCAGGCCCGACACGAGATCGCCCGTGAAAAAATCCACCGCCCCGTCCAAGCCGTTCAGGACCGCATTCTCCCGGCTGACCCGCACCGCCTCGGGATCGTTGTCAAAGGCCGCAACGTGCTTGAAGCCCAGCCGCGCTGCCGAGAGCGCGAGAATGCCCGAGCCGCAGCCCGCATCAATCACCCGACCGGCCGTCCCGCGCTTTTCGGCAAAGGCCGCCAGCCGCTCGCAACACAAACGCGTCGTCTCATGGTTGCCCGTGCCGAAGGCGAGACCCGGATCGAGCCAGATCACCGCGTCGCCCGCCGGCAGCGCATAAGTCTCGCGCTCCCACACCGGCACCCAGTGCAGCCGGCCAAACTGCCAGGCCTTGAAATGCGCCTTGTAGCTGTCGCGCCAGTCCTGGTCCGCCAATTCGCGCACCACCGGTTCATCGGCCGCCGTCAGCAGCGCACGCAGTTCCGCCCAGCGCGTCCGCGCCTCGGCCTCCGTGGCGAACACGCCGACCACCCACGCCCGCTTGGCAATCACATCCTCCAACAGGCTCCACCCCTCCACGCCCAGCTCCTGCAGCACGCCATCGGCTGCCTCCACGGTATCGGCCGGAATCTCGGCTTTGATTTCAAACAAACTCATCCCGCCAGCGTCCCGGTCGTCCCACATCTGGGCAATTACAATTCCCGTGCCACCGGAGCATCTCGCAACAACAATGGGGTTCACCCTGCCCGGTGCCGTTCGCGATACTGGCGCGGGCTCACGCCGGTGGCGGCACGGATGGTTTTGTTGAAGAAATGCAGGTCCGGCAGGCCGACCTCGGCGGCGATGGACTTCACCGCCATCGTCGTGTTCGTGAGCAGGTGCAGCGCCCGTTCGCTGCGGCGCTGGCGGATGTAGCCCTCGATGGTCACCCCGAACTGCGCTTTGAACAGCCGCGTGAGGTGATTGTGCGAGATGTCGGCCCGCCGCGCGATCTCCGGGATCGAGAGCGGCTCGGCGAGGTGCACCGCGATCTCCCGCACGGCCTGGCTGAGCGCCGGGTGCAGTTTCTTGCGCGGCGCGTTCTCCGCGTAGGGATGGTTGACCAGTTGCCAAAGCACCTCCCACAGCCGCACGGAGGCGCGACAGGGCATGGACGGCAGCCAGCCCGCCGCCTCGTCCACCGCGCGCGCCATCGGCCCGTAGGCCTCGCCGAGGTCCTGCATCGCGCGCACCGGCACGAGGTCGCCCTTGTGCGCGAGCCGGAAATGCGCGAACGCGTGCCACGACTCGCCCTTGAAGCGGTAGACGATCCGGGTGTTGGGCGGCGTCACGCTCACCCGCCCCGGCGCGATCTCAAAATCCCGCCCGTCGATGGAAAGCTCGCCGTGGTAATTGTAGAGGTGCAGGCACCAGAGCTCCGGCAGGTGAAACCGCTCCTCGCGCTTGCGCCGGCCGTGCACCGCCCGGCCCGCCAGCACCAGCTGCGGCGGATTTTTCAGCGGCATCTGCCAGATGACCGGGTCCATCGCCGGGTCAGCCCCCGCTGAGCCGCGCGATCACCGCCGGCAGCAGCGCGTGTTCCGCCGCGTGCACCTTGGCGGTGAGCGTCTCCAGGGTGTCGCCGGGCTCCACGCGCACGGCCGCCTGGTCAATGATCGGACCGCCGTCCACCTCGGGCGTCACGTAATGCACCGTGCAGCCGGTAATCTTCACGCCGCGCCGCCAGGCCTGGCCGATGCCGTCGAGCCCGGGGAAACTCGGCAGCAGGCTCGGATGGAGGTTGATCACCTTGCCGGCAAAAGCCGTGAGGAAGCCGGGCTTGATGACGCGCATGAAGCCCGCGAGCACGATGAGGTCGGGCGTGCAGGCTGTGATGGCCGCAATATAGCGCGCCTCGCCCTCGCCCTCGAGCTTGGTCTTGAACGGCGCGGGATCGAGATACACCGCCGGCACGCCGAACTCCGCGCCGAGCGCGAGCAGGCCGGCCTCGGGCCGGTCGGAAAACAGATGCACCACGCGGGCGCGGCCGAGGCGGCCGGCGCGCTGGGCCTCCAGCATGGCCCGGGCATTGCTGCCGCGGCCGGAACCAAGGATGACAATGCGCATGGTGTCAGATCTCCCCGGCGCGACGGATGCGCTCGATCAGACCGGTTGTGCTGAAGCCCGGCAGGAAGGGCAGAAACTTTATCTCCGCGCCGACTTTTTCCAGCTCCGCCCGCTCCTCGGGGTTGAGTTTTTCGAGCGTGTAGTCGCCGGCCTTGCAATAGATGTCGGGCCGCAGCACGCGGATCTCCGGCACGAGCCTTTTTTCCCGGAAAATGACAATCCCGGTGACAAACCAGAGCGCGCCCAGCGCGTAGGCCCGCTGCTCCTCGGTCATCACGGGCCGGGCCGGGCCCTTGAGCGCGCGCACGCTCTCGTCGCTGTTGATCGCGACAAAAAGGGCGTCGCCCAGGCGCCGCGCCTCCTTCAGGTAATACAGGTGGCCGGTGTGCAGGAGGTCGAAGACGCCGTTGGTGAGCACCAGTTTTTTGCCGGCGGCGCGCAGCTTCGCCCGCTCGGCCATCGCCTCGTCGAGGGTAAGCAGTTTCGGGTTTTCCAGTTTCACGCGTGCGCGCAACCTCGCACGGCGCCCGGCCGTTGTAAATCAGCTTTCCCGGCGCGGGCCGCGCGGCCTCAGAAAAACTTCTTCGCCTTCTCGAAGAAGCTCTTTGAGGTGGGCTCGCTGGCATCGCCGCTGACGCGGGCGAACTCCTCGAGCAGCCTGCGCTGCTCGCTGCTGAGCGAGGAAGGCACCTCCACCTGCACGCGCACGAGCTGGTCGCCCTGGCGGCTGCCGCGCAGCGAGGGCATGCCCTTTTCGCGCAGCCGGAAGGTGGCGCCGCTCTGCGTGCCGGCGGGGATCTTCAGCGAGACCTTGCCGAAGAGCGTCGGCACCTCGATGGTGCCGCCGAGGGCCGCAAGTGTGAACTTGATGGGAATCTCGCAGAAGAGGTTGTCCTCCTGCCGTTCGAAGAGGTCGTGCTCCTTGACGTGGAGGATGATGTAAAGGTCGCCGGGCTGTCCGCCCGCGAGGCCCGCCTCGCCGTTGCCGGCGGAGCGCAGGCGCGAGCCGCTGTCCACGCCGGGCGGGATGCGCACGTTGAGCTTGGTGGTCTTCGCGACGCGGCCTTCGCCGCGGCAGGCCGTGCAGGGCTTGTCGATCTTCACGCCGGCGCCGCCGCAGGCCGGGCAGGTGCGGCGGATCTTGAAGAAGCCCTGCGAGGCGATGACCTCGCCGTGACCGCCGCAGGTCGGACACTTCACGCGCTTCGAGCCGGGCTCCGCGCCGTTGCCGTCGCAGCGTTCGCAGGTCACGTTTTTGCGGAAGGAAATTTCCTTTTCCGCGCCGCGCGCGGCCTCCTCGAGCGTGATCTCCAGGTCGTAGCGCAGGTCGGCGCCGTCGCGGCCGTCGTCGCGGCCGCCGCCAAACATGTCCTCGAAGCCGCCGCCGCGCTGGCCGAAGATCTCGCGGAACAGGTCCATCGGATCGTGGAAGCCGCCGCCGGGGCCGCGGGCGCCGCCGCCGCCCATGCCGCCTTGGAAGGCCGCATGGCCATAACGGTCGTAGGCCGCCCGCTTCTCCGGGTCGTTGAGCACGTCGTAGGCCTCGGAGACTTTCTTGAACATCTCCTCCGCCTCCTTGTTGCCGGGGTTTTTGTCCGGGTGATACTGCACGGCCTTCTTGCGGTAGGCCTTCTTGAGCTCATCCGCCGTGGCGCTTTTGCCCACGCCGAGCAGTTCGTAATAGTCCTCCTTGGCCATGGTCGGTGGGATCAGGATTTGGCCGGGCCGCTGGAGACGACCACGGCGGCGGGCCGGAGCAACCGGCCGTTGAGCGCGTAACCGGTGCGGATCACGCTCAAAACCGTGCCCTCGGGCACGTCGGCGCTAGGCTGCTGCGACATGGCCTCGTGCTGGTGCGCGTCGAACGGCTGGCCGGCGGGGCTGATTTCTTTCAGCCCGTGATTCGCGAGCGCCGCCTTCAGCTGGGTGAGCACCAGCTCGACGCCGCCGGTGAGGGCGGCCAGCTCGGCGTTGGGCTGTTTCGCGGCCGCGAGGCCGAGCCCGAGGTTGTCGAGCACCGGCAGGAGGTCCTCCAGCACCCGCGCGGCGGCATACTGGCGCAGCTCGTCCTTCTCGCGGGCCACGCGCTTGCGGAAGTTTTCATGGTCGGCCGCCGCCCGCACGAAGCGGTCGTAATGCGCGGCCGCCTCGGCCTTGGCCGCCGCCAGTTGCTCCTCCAGCGTCGAACCGGGCGCGGGCTGCTCCGGTGTGGCCGCGGCGGGCGGCGCCGGGTTGGCGTCGGGCGTGACGTTGTCAGTGGTGGTGGATTCGGGACTGGTCATGGAAAACGGTCATTCAACTACGGCTTTTTGCTTTCTTCAAGCGCGTCGGCAGTTCCGTCGAGGATCACCGGGTTGCGCCGGCCCAGCTCGCGCACGAGGTCGGAACCGGAACGCAGCGCCCGGTCCACGGCCTGCGCCAGCTCCTCGGGCAGCAGGCTGCCGAGGGCGCCGCTGAGGACGATGAGCTGGTCGAGCGAGCCGGGCAGCATCAGTTGCCGCGGGTCGGCGACGTTGTCAAAAGTGCGTTCGAGGTTCAGCGGATACTCGCGCACCACCGGCTGCCGGCCGCTGTGGTCGGCGATGAGGAAACGGTCAAACCGCACCTCCAGCCGCTGGATGCGCAACGGCGCGGGCTCCGCGGGCCGGCCGTCACGGGTGGACGCCGAGGGGGCCAGATAGCCGCGGAAAACTTCAAGGTTGGTCCGCCCGTCCGGGCGCTTCACGATCGCCACGAGCCCGATGTCGAGCCGCAGGCGCGTGAAAACCGGGCGGTCCGTGAACAGCGAGGCCAACCGGGCCTCGGCCTCGAACTCCCGGATCTGCAGGAACTCGGCGCGTGGAAAGGTGGGCGGGTTGTTGACCGCCACGCCCCGCGCGAGAATCCGCCCCGAAAAAGGGTTGATCATCAGGCTCTGCACGCTGGCGTCGAAACCCGTGCGGTGCCGCACCCAATGCGCCGCCCAAACGGGCAGGAGCAGCATCCAGGCCAGCGCGCCGAGCGCAAAGAGGACCGCGCAGGCCACCAGCAGCTTCGCCAGGATGCCTCCCCGCCGGCCGGAGCGGTGACGCCGCGCCCTCATGTTCAGGCGAAATTTTCGGTGATCAGCAGGATGCCCGGCTCATGGGCCACGCCGGTAAAACCGCCGGCGCGGGGCAGCAGCGCGTTGTCGCCGCGCCCGAGCGTGACCTGGCCGAAGTGGAGGCTGCCGCTGACCACGCTCAGCAGCCGGGGCTGCTGGCCGGCCTCGAAGGTGAGTTTCTCGCCGGGACTGAGCACCACGCGGCGGATGCGGAATTCGTCGCAATCCGCAATCACCGCGGAGGTGGGCGCGCCGCGGACCGGTGCCGGCTCGAAGTCATCCCACTGGATGCATTTCAGCGATTCGGCGACATGGAGCTGCCGCGGTTTGCCGTCCAGGCCGGTGCGGCCCCAGTCATACACGCGGTAGGTGGTGTCGGAGTTCTGCTGGATCTCGAGGATGAGGTTGCCGGCGTCGATGGCGTGCACCTGCCCGCTCTGCACGAGGATGGAATCGCCCTCGGCCACGCGGAATTTGTGCACGCAGTCCTCCACGGTCTGCTCGATGATGGCCTTCTCGAAGCTGGCGCGGGTCACGCCCTTCTTCAGGCCGACGATCAGTTGCGCGCCGGGCGCGGTGTCGGCGATATACCAGTTCTCGGTCTTCGGCTCGCCCTTCAGCGCGGGCGCGATGGCGGCCGGCGGATGCACCTGCAGGCTGAGGCGCTCGCGGCAATCGAGCCACTTGACGAGGATAGGGAATGGTTTCTCCGCCGGCCACTCCGGCCCCATGATCTCGGCGGCGTGCTTTTCCAACAGCGCCCGCAGGGTGACCCCGTCATGCCGGCCGCCCTGCACCTTCGACTGGGCCTCGGGCCGGTCCACGATCTCCCAGCTTTCGCCGATCGGCTGGTCTGCGGGCAGGGTGCGGCCCAGCGCCGCTTCCAAAGCACGGCCACCCCAAACGCGGGGTTGGTAAAGTGGCTGGAATCGAAGGATTTCTCGCATGGATGGGACTGTGGTTTGGTTTGGATCCGGCGGCCGGGGTCTTTACATTTGACCGTCTGGCCGATTAGCGTGGAATCCGCCTCGCTTTATTGGAAGGTCCACACAAATGCCCAAGTCGGAGACTTCAAACCCAAATAACGGTCCCTCTTACCAGGGCACCCGTTATCGCCCCAACTGGCTGGCAGCGGTCATCTGCTTCGTGCTCTCCGCACTGCTGATGGTCGCATTGGTGGACTACCTGCCCAACCAGAGCACCTTCGCCAACACCCATCCCACAACCACCAATCTGGTAGGACTTTGGGGAGCCAACAGTGTCTGGGTGCTTTATTATTCCATCGGTGTCAGCACGTGGTTGCTGCCGGTCTTCCTGCTTTGGCTTCTGTATGTGGCGGTGCGCAATGCCCGCCGGCTCGCCGGCACCCGGCTCATCGCCATGCTGGTTTGCATCGCCTGCCTCTCGGGTTTGCTGGCGATGTGGGAGAGTTTCGGCAGCAGCGATTTCTTTCCCCAAGGCCTCGGCGGCTGGCTCGGCCATGTGATTTATCAGGACGGCCTGCGCGACACCCTCGGCATCTTCGGCGCCGGCCTGCTGCTCGCCACGGTGTATCTCTTCGGGCTGATGTTCATTTTCACGAAGGACATCGGGGCCGAGTTCGAGCGCTACCTCGCGGCCTTCCAAGCCTGGCGCGCCGCCCGGGCCAAGGAAAAGGCCGAGCGCGCCCTCGCCCGCCAGAAGGAGCGCGAGGAGCGTGAGAAACAGAAAGCCGCCGCCGCCAAAGCAGCCGCGGTCAGCGCGCCGGTCGGCCCGGCCGCCGGCAAAAAGACCGTCGTGCCCGCGCCGAAGGAAGACCCGCTCGCCAAGCCCGCCGCGCGCACCCCGGCCGAGCCCGGTCCGGCGCCCAAACCGGAAACCAAAACGCCCGCCGTCCGGCCGCCCGATAAACCGCCCGCCGAACCCAAGGCCGCCGCGCCGATTCCCCTCAACATCGTCAAACCCGACGAGCTGAAGAAGGCCAAGGTCACCGTGCCGCAGAGCACGGACGCCAACTATGAATTCCCGCCGCTCAACCTGCTGCAGGAACAGGTGAAGCAGTCCGCCGCCAACAGCGAGGAGGAGCACCGGCAAAACGCAGAGAACCTCCTGCGCATCCTCGGGGAGTTCGGCGTCGAGGTCACGCTCGGCGAGATCCATGTCGGCCCCGTCATCACCCGCTACGAGGTCGTCCCCGCCCCCGGTGTGCGCGTCGAGAAGATCGCCGGACTCGACAAAAACATCGCCCTCGGCATGCGCGCCCAGTCGGTGCGCATCCTCGCTCCCATCCCCGGCAAGGCCGCCGTCGGCGTCGAGGTGCCCAACCAGCATCCCACTCCCGTCGGCATGCGCGAGATTCTCGAAAGCGTGGATTGGAACGACACGAAGGCCGAACTCCCGATTGCCCTCGGCAAGGATGTTTCCGGCAAGCCGCTCATCTCCGATCTCACGAAGATGCCCCACCTGCTCATCGCCGGCGCCACCGGCTCGGGCAAATCCGTCTGCATCAATTCCATCGTCGCCTCCATCCTCTACTCCAAGAGCCCGAAGGACGTGCGGCTGCTCATGGTGGACCCCAAGGTCGTCGAGCTGAAGATCTTCAATTCGCTCCCGCAGATGCTCATCCCCGTGGTGACCGAGCCGAAAAAGGTCCCCGGCGCCCTGAAATGGCTGCTCAGCGAGATGGAGCAGCGCTACCAGATGTTCGCCAAGGTCAATGTCCGCAACATCCTCGGTTTCAACGCGCGCAAAAAGGGCGGCAAGCCCGACGCCACCGAGGAAGCCCAGGCCAGGCTCGCCGGCGTGGACCCCGCGACTCTCGACGACGCCGAGATTCCCGAACGCCTGCCCTACATCGTCGCCATCATCGACGAGCTCGCCGACCTCATGATGGTCGCCCCCGCCGAGATCGAGAACTCCATCGCCCGTCTCGCGCAGCTCGCCCGCGCCGCCGGCATCCACCTCATCATCGCCACGCAACGCCCGTCGGTGAACGTCATCACCGGCGTCATCAAGGCCAACCTCCCCTCGCGCATCGCCTTCCAGGTGGCCTCGCAGGTGGATTCCCGCACCATCCTCGACCACCAGGGCGCCGACACCCTCATCGGCCGCGGCGACATGCTCTTCTCGCCCCCGGGCAGCTCGCGTCTCGTGCGTGCACAGGGCGCCTTTGTCTCCGACGAGGAAGTGCAGGCCCTCGTGGAATTCCTCAAACGCAACGGCCCGCCCCAATACGCCCAGTCCGTCCAGCAGCAGATCGACCGCGCCGCGGCCGAGGACGATGCCGACGGCGAGTCCGGCGAAGGGGGCGACGGCGATCTTGGCGACGACGAGGAGCTGTTCCAACAGGCGCTCGACGTCCTCAAATCCACCAAGCGCGCCAGCACCTCGATGATCCAGCGCCGCCTGCGCATCGGCTACAACCGCGCCGCCCGCATCATGGACCTGATGGAGGACAAAGGCATCGTGGGACCGGAAAACGGCTCTTCGCCGCGCGAGATTCTGGTGGACCTCGACACCTACGGCAGCGGCGGCCAGGGCTGAGTTCCGCGCGCTTATCTTCGTGCCCCGGGCATTTCACTCTTTCCCTGCCCCCCGAAACCTCCTAATCCACTGACTCCATGCAGAACATCGGCGAACGCCTCGAGGAAGCGCGCAAACGCAAGGGCATCTCCATCCGCGAGGCGGCGGAGGCCACCAAGATCCGCAGCGATTACCTGCACAAGTTCGAAAACAACCAGTTCGATCTCAACCTCGCCGAGATCTACGTGCGCGGCTTTCTGCGCAACTACGCCAACTTCCTGAAGCTGCCGGCCGAGAAGCTGCTCAACGACTACGCCTCGCTCGGCCGCGGCGAGGCCCGGCCCCGCCAGCCCAGCCGGGAGATCTACGGGCGCATGGACGTGTCCGTCGCCTCGGCCGATGAGCGCAACGCGGAGAAAGCTTCCGCCCCCGGCGAAGGCCACGGGACCGAGCCCGCCCGGCTCGCCCGCGGCGGCACCAGCCTGCCGAAAGGCCCCGCCATTCCCCCGCAGCTGATTTTTCGCGGCGGCATCATTCTCGGCGCCATCCTTATCCTATTCCTCGTGATCTGGGGCGTGCGGGCGCTCCTCAGCGACCCCGTGCCCGCGACCGCGGACCGCGGCAGCCCCATGACCGCCAGCCCCGTGCAGACTACGACCGAGCCGACCATCACCCTCATCGCCCTCGACACCGTGCGCGTGAAGGTCGTGCAGGAATCTAACAACGCCGAACTCTACCAAGGCACCCTCGTGCGCGGGCAGACACAGACCGTGCCCAAGCGCGGGTCCATCTACATTACCGCCTCCGCGGGCAAAAATCTCGAGGTCGAGATCGCGGGCAAGCGCTACCCGATGCCTTTCACCGAATACGACCGGGCGCGGATTCCCTGAGTCACGTTTTTCCTGGTCGAAAAAAGCCGCGTTCCATTCCGGGACGCGGCTTTGGTTTTTGAGCGGTATTGATGATAATGGGCTCCCCACACTGTGGCGCGGTAGCGCCGGTAGGGTCCGCTCTCCGAGCGGACCGCGGCCATGATATTTCGTAAACCGCGGTAGCCCGACGGCCTCACCCGCGGCGTGCAACCTCCGGATTATCGCAGGCCAACCGGCGGGCCGAGCACCTCGCGCAGCACGATGGCCCGCCGGAGATTCTCCGCACCCTTGAGGTCGCCCAACAGCGCCGTTCGCGCCGCCGTCGGCTTGCGGGCGGAAGCCTCGGCGATAACCTCCTTGCGCTGCGTCGCCCGGCGGATGGCCTGCGCGTTACGCAGCTGATCCTCCAGGTCGCGCTGGCGCTGCAGAATCGCTTCCTGGGCGGAAGCGGCCGCAAGCGCGGCGCTGCGCGCGGGCGGCGGTTCCGGTTGGATCAGCGGCGGTGGCTCGGGCACGCGGGCCGGCGCGGCGACGGGGGCGCCGCCGGCGCGTTCGGCAATCTTGCGCCGGATCTCCTCCTGGATCCGGCGGGTGCGCTCGGCCTCCGCCGGATCCGCACCGAATTCGCGGAACGGATCGTCGGGCCGGCCTTCTTCGGCCGGCTCCGGCGGCTCCCCGGCCGACTCCTGCTTGCGCTGGTTCAGCCAGTAGGCCAGCGCGGCGGCGACCGCGATGACGACCTGCAGGTTGTCGAGGATCCAGCGCATGGGGGGCGCTTACTTCTTGCCCTCGGGATCGGCGATGGATTTGCGCATGCCGGTGTCGGCCTGCACGTTTTCCATGCGGAAATAGTCCATCACGCCGAGCTTGCCGCTGCGGAACGCCTCGGCCATCGCGAGCGGCACCTGCGCCTGCGCCTCGACGACCTTCGCCTGCATCTCCTGCACGCGGGCCTTCATCTCCTGCTCGAGCGCGACGGCGGCCGCGCGGCGGATTTCCGCCTGCGCCTGCGCCATGTTCTTGTTGGCCTCGGCCTGTGCTTCCTGGAGCTTGGCGCCGACGTTCTCGCCCACGTCCACGTCGGCGATGTCGATGGAAAGGATTTCAAAGGCCGTGCCGACGTCGAGGCCGCGCTGGAGCACGACCTTCGAGATGCTGTCCGGCGACTCGAGCACGACCTTGTAGGTCTCGGCCGAGCCGATGGTGGTCACGATGCCCTCGCCGACGCGGGCGATGATGGTCTCCTCCTTCGCGCCGCCGACGAAGCGGTCGAGATTGGTGCGCACGGTCACGCGGGCCTTGGCCTTCACCTGGATGCCGTCCTTGGCCACGCCGTCGATGGTCGAGCGGCCGCCCTCGGGATTGGGGCAGTCGATCACCTTCGGGTCCACCGAGGTGCGCACGGCCTCCACGACGCTCTTGCCGGAGCCTTTGGTCGCGAGGTCGATGGCGCAGGCGCGGTCCCACGGGAGGTTGATACCGGCCTTCTGGGCGGCGATCAGCGCCTGCACGGTGGGCACCACGTTGCCGCCGGCCTGGAAGTGCGAGGCGATCTGGTCCGCCGAGACGTCGATGCCGGCGCGCACCGCGGTGATGCGGGCGTCCACGATCAGCCCGTAGGGAATGCTCGCGAGTTTCAGCGCCACCAGCTTGGACATCGACACGGAGGCGCCGTTGAAGAGCGCGCGCACCCAGGCGCCGATCAGGCTGAAGATCACCGCGCCGATCACCAGCACGACGATGCCGGCCACTACCAATGCTATCAGGGTCAGGTTCATAGGGTTTCCTTGATTTGGGTTACAATGAGACGGAAATTGTCCAGCTCCAAGACTTTCACCCGCGCGCCCGCTTCGGCGAGCCCGGATTGGCAAAAAGCTTCGTAGCGCGCGCCCGCCACCTCGACCATGCCGCTGGGCGCCAGCCGGGTCAGCGCGACACCCTCGCGGCCGACGACGGCGTCGCGCTCGGCCAGCTCGGGCTGCGTGCGGCCGGTCACGGTCGCCGCCATGGTGAATTTTTTCGCAAGCGCGGTCTTCGGCAGGATCACAAACTCGAGGTAAATCGTGACGGCGCCGATGAACAGCGCCACGCCGGTGGCGATCATGCCGCCGGTCGCGCCAAACTGGTGGAAGGATGTCGCCACGCCCGCGACCAGACAAAGTCCGCCGACCAAACCGAGCAGACCGCCCGGCACGATGACCTCGATGGCGACCAGCGCGATGCCGACCGCAAACAGCACAAGCACGGCCGTCATTGCGGGATCACCTCCACCACGAGTTCAAATTCCGTATGCCGCACCACCCGCACCGGCGTGCCGGCCTTCGCGGACCCCAGTTGCAGCCGCGCCTCGTGGCGGCGGCCGTCGATTTCAACCTGTCCGCCCGGAAAAAGATCCGTCGCGGCCACGCCTTCGCGGCCGGTCAGCGCCGCGCGCACCTGCTCCACGTCGTGGGCGAGCGCATTGCCCGCGACCGCGCCGCCCACCGCCAGCCGCGTCCAGAACCAGCCCTTGGGCAGAAACCGCGCCACCAGGGCGAACAGCCCCACCGCCACCACCAGGCCGAGCAGGAGGTTTTGCAGCGGATTGAGGAAAAGATCGCCGGAAAATTCGATCGGCTCGTTCGGCCAGATGTCGGCCATCGACCAGAGCAGCGAGCCGAGCATCAGCAGCACGCCGGTCAGCGCCACCACCACGATGCCCGGGAAAAAGAACAGCTCCAGCAGGACCAGCAGCACCCCGAGCCCGAAGATCAGGATCGGCTCGTGCCCGGACAGGCCGGCCACGAAATTGCCGAGGAAAACCACGCCCAGCAGCACGAGCCCGGTGATGCCGAACACGCCGAAACCCGGCGTCTTGAACTCGATGAACAGCGCCAGCAGGCCCACGCCCAGCAACAGCGGGGTGATGGTGTTGAGCCAGACCGCGAGCTGCTCCGACCAGGTGATCTCCAGTTGTTTTATCTCGTAGCCGCCGGCGCCGAACTTCTGCGCCAGCAGGTCGTCCACGGATTTCGCAATGCCCGCCGCGAGCAGCGGCTGCGCGGGATCGCCGTAGGTCTTCGCGGCCTCGGTCGCCGTCAGCGACAGCAGCTCGCCCTTTTCCTTGATCACGACATCGCCGATCTTGAGCTCATAATCGTCGTCGATCATCGCCGAGATGACCTGCCCGCGGTAGGGATGGCCCTCGGAAATCGCCCGCACGCGTGCCCGCAGGTAGCTGACGATTTTCAGCTTCATGGATTTGTCGATCTCGCCGCCGGTCGAGAGGACCGGGGCGGCGGCGCCGATCACGCCGTCGGGCGCAAACCAGATGTCGTCCGTCACCGCCGAGATGAACGCCCCGGCGGAAATCGCCTCGTTGTTGACGAAGGTGACCGTGCGGCCGGGAAACTTGTCGAGCGCCTCCATGATCTCGAAGGTCACGTTGAGCGCACCGCCGGGGGTCTTCATGTCGAGCACGACCACGTCGGCCTTCTGGGCGATGGCCTCCTTCAGCCCGCGCCGCAGGATGTAGAGCACGGGCTTCGCGATCTGCTCCTGCACCGGGATGACGATCACCTGCTGGCGCCCGGTGGCGACCACCTCCGTCGCTGGCGGCGGCGCGGGCTCCGCCCGGAGCGGGACACCCGCCAGAACGGCCAGAAGCATGAGCAGGCACAGTCGTGACATGCCGAGTAGGTTAGAACGGGCCGGACCGGGCGCAAGCGTCCGCATGGCATTATTTGCGCGGGGGCGGCCAGAAACCCGTTGCGCCGCGGCGGCCGGGCTGTTTTCACCAGCGCCATGGAAAAAGTTTCCTACCTCGGGGCCACCCTCACGCGCTGGCGGGTCGGGCAGTCCACTTTTCTGGCGTGGCCCGAGCAGGGGGCGCGGCTGATGAACTGGCACCTCACGCTGGGCGACGGTTCGGTGCGCGACGTGCTTTACTGGCCCGAGGTGAAGGACCTGACGGACTTCCCCCGCGTGCGCGGCGGCAATCCCATTCTCTTCCCCTTCAACGCACGCTCCTACGACCGCGGCGACATCCATTTCTGGCGCGCGGCCGACGGCGTGCGCCGGCCCATGCCGATGCACGGGCTCGCGCGGCAGGGTGCGTTCCGCGTCACGCATGCCGACGCCACCGGCTTCACCGCGCTCTTTGTGCCGGGCGAAGAAGCCCGCGCCTGCTACCCCTACGACTACGAATTCACGGTGCGCTACCGCTTCGAGCCGCTGGGTCTCATCTGCGAGCTGAGCCTGCTAAACCTCGGCGAGACGCCCCTGCCGTGGAGCGCCGGCCATCATTTTTATTTCACCCTGCCTTGGACCGAAGGCCTCACCCGCGCCGACTACGCCATCCGCATCCCCGCCACGCGCCGCGTCCGCCACGCCGCCACCGGTGAGCTTATCCCCGGTCCGCAGCTCAAGGAGATCGAAAGTCTGGCCAATCCCGAACTCATCGATGCCATCCACCTCGGCCTGAAGGAAAACACCGTCGTCTTCGGTGAGCGCGGCCACGCCGGCGATGTGATCATGCGCATCGGCACCGACAAGGTCCCCGCACCCGACGCCACCTTCGTGACGTGGAGCGAATCCGCGACCGCGCCCTACTACTGCGTCGAGCCTTGGATGGGCCCGCCCAACGCCCCCGAGCACAAGACCGGCCTGCACCTCGTGCCCCCCGGTCAGCGCCAGACCTTCACCGTCGCCATCACCATCAAGTAAGGCCGGCCCCCTTCGGTCCCCCTTCCTTCAGCTTTTAGCCCTTCCCTCCATGCCCCAAAGCCACCCCCTCGTCGCCCTCGCCGACTTCCCGCCCGGCTCCAAACGCGCCTTCAAGCTCGGTGACCGCCGCGTCGCCCTCTGCAACGTGGAAGGCAACCTCTACGCCATTGACGACGTCTGCCCGCACGCCGGCGCGTCCATGGCCGCCGGCCCGCTGCGCGGCACCACCCTCACCTGCCCGCTGCACGCCATCGCCTTCGACGTCACCAACGGCGCCGCCGTCTGCCCCAAAAACATGGACCCGGTGCAGTCCTTTCCCGTCACCGTGATGGATGGCCAGATCACGGTTGAGCTATGACCCCGGCCATCCGCCTGCCGCTGGTGCCACGCATCCTGATCCAAACCCTGCTCAGCGTCGGCGTCCTGCCTTTTTATCCGTTCGTGCTGCTCTTCAGTCTGTCGGCCCTGACGCCGGGGTTCTGGCAGGAGGCTTCCGGCTTCACGCTTGAGAACTGGGTGTTCTTCCTGATCTACCCGGCGGCGGCCCTTGGCGTTCCCGCCCTGCTTGTTTCGATATTTGCCTCCCCGGCCGGCATCAAGAAAGTGAAATGGCTTCTGTATCTGGTCGTCGCCGGGCTCGTTGCCGGCTCGTTCACCGCCGTCACTTTTCTGGCCGTCACCCTGACGGACAACGCCGACGGGGTCGGCCGGCATTTTTCATGGATCAGCCTCTGGCAGATCGGCGGACCGCTGCTTGTGGCCTTCTGGAATTTGGGCCGACTTTGGCGGGAACCGGCCCCGGACGGTCTGGCCTGACCGCCCCGCTCACGGAAACCAACGGAGCAAGGCCGCCGCCACCAGCGCATGGCCGCGGCGGTTGGGGTGGTTGCGCGAGGACATCAGCTCCGGCAGCGGCACCCCGGCCGCAACCCGCCGCCGGAACCAGGCCAGACTGTCCACCAGGCCGGTGCCGCATTCCTCCGCCAGCCCGCGCACCTGAGCGGCATGCTGCAACAGCGGGTCGGCCGGATCATCCAGCGAAGAAGCCTGGTCCGGCGTCGGCGTGAGCAGGATGACGGGAATCCGCGCCGCCTGAGCCTGCCGGATCATGTCGAGCCAGGCCCGACGGGCACAGGCCAGACCGTCACCCCGGTCGTTGAGCGCGTAGTCGAGCGTGATGACATCCGGCCGGTGCGGCAGCACGTCCCGCGCAAACCGCGCCGCCCCCTGCGCGGAGGTCTCGCCCCCGATGGCCGTCACGATGGCGTTGATGGACGCATGCGGAAACCGCCGGCCCAGCGCCCGGTGCAGCAGGTGCGGGTAGGCCTCGAAGGTGCGGATCTCCGGCGTCTGGAAATACCCCGACGGCACGCTGTGCCCGTGGCACACGACGTTGAGCAGCCGGTTCTCCGGCCAGTCCACCCGGGCCAGCCGGGAAAATTCCGCCAGGTAGGTTTTGGAGTCGGCGATCATAAATCTGTTCTCCCGACGTTGGGATAAATGTTTATTGGCGTAGATCAGCGGTTACCCGCCTTTGCGGCCTTGCTTCACAGCAATGCACGAAACTGGTCCGGACTTAGCCCGGCGTCACGGGCGATGGCGCCCATGGTGATGGCGTTGATTGGATTGTGCCGGGGAATGATGAGCCGCACCGAACCGTTGCTCATCACAATGTGTCCGCTCTGCCGAGCAACCTTGTAGCCCAGCTTCTCGAATACCCGCACCGCATCACGCTGGTTGATGCCAGGAAGGCGGGGCATTTCACAACGTCACTTCCACCTGCTCCATGCGCTGGAGCCCGGTTTCCTCGGCCTCAACTTCAAGCCACAGCTTGATCGCTTCGCGAATGTTGGCCAGTGCCTCCTCGCGGGTCACACCTTGCGAATGACAACCGGGCAAGTCCGGGCAACTCACCGCCCAGCCTTCATCCGATTGATACAATGTCACCCGATAGTGCATGTAGAAAATAAACTCTCCCTCCACCATTTCGTCAAGCGCGCCTCGGCTTGGCCGTGCCCGCCTTTGCCCATTGTGTGTTCTCTGCGGTAAATATACAAAGCCTCAACCTTTCACCGCACCGATCTGGATGCCGCGGATCAGCTGACGCTGGAGGAAAATGAAGATGATGATCAGCGGCACCACCGACATCGTCACGCCCGCCATCAGCAGGTGCGTGGCCTGCCCGCGTTCCGAGTCGAAGAACATCAGGCCGACCGGCAGCGGAAATTTCTCCACGGTCTTCATCATGACCAGCGGCCAGAAGAAACTGTGGTAGTTGCCCATGAAGGTGAAGATCGCCAGGGTGATGAGGCCGGGGCGGCTGAGCGGCAGAATCACATCCCAGAAGATGCGCCATTTGCTCGCGCCGTCGATCTCGGCCGCCTCGTCCAGCGCCCGCGGGATGCCCAGCATGAACTGCCGCAGCAGGAAGGTGCCGAAGGCGCTGAATGCCGCCGGCAGGATCAGCCCGAGGTAGGTGTCCACCATCCCGAAGCGCACCATCAGCTGGAAAGTGGGGATGAGCATCACCAGGCCGGGCAGCATCATCGTGCCGAGGTAGAGGAAGAAGATGCGGTCGCGGCCCGGCCACTCCAGGCGCGAGAAACTGTAGGCCGCCAGCGCGCTCGTGAAAACCTGCAGCAGCGTCACCCATCCCGCGACCACGAGGCTGTTGGCCGCGAAGCGCAGGAAAGGAATGACGCGAAAGACCTCCGGGTAGTTTTCCCAGCGGAACGCGCCCGGCATCCACGCCGGATCCGCCGCTTCGGTGAAGGACTTGAAACTCGTGAGCACCATCCACACGAAGGGGCCCACCATCAGCAGGCTCAGCACCACCATCACGGTGTGCAGGCCGGGGCCGCTGCGCTGGATCTGGTTCGCGGGGTCAGTCATTGGCGTTGCGGTTGCCGAAGCGGAAATTCAGGAGCGAGAGCACAAATACGAGCGCGAAGAGCACCCATGCCGCGGCCGAGGCGTAGCCCAGCCGGCCGGTCTCGAAGCCCTCGATGTAGATGAAGTAGCTGAGCGTCGTCGTGCTGCCGGCCGGGCCGCCCAGCGTCATGATGCGCGCCATCTCAAAGCCGCCCTGCAGGCCGTGGATCACGCCCATCACGAAGATGAAGAACGTCACCGGCGCGAGCTGCGGCCAGGTGATGTGCCAGAACCGCTGCATCGGCGACGCCCCGTCCATGTCGGCCGCCTCGTAGAGCTCGGGCGGGATGTTGCTCAGGCCGGCGAGGTAAAGGATCATGTTGTTGGAGCCGATGGCCGCCCACAGCGCCATGAGCATGATGGCGGGCTTGGCCCAGGCATAGTCGCCGAGCCAGTTGGGCGGCTCGATGCCGTCCGCCACCGCCGCGGGCAGGCCTGCGCCGTGGGCCACGGCCGCCGCCAGCACCAGCAGCAGGGGCACGAGGCCGAGCCCCAGCGCGATTTCCGCGCTCACGCCCGCATCCCGCGCGCACACCGGGCCCCAGGGTCGCGGCCGGCGCACGGTGGCCAGCGTGAAGCCCGCCGCCAGCACCGCCGCCGCCAGCGTCGCCAGCCAGCCCCGCAGCCCCAGCCAGTGCAGCAAAAACCCGGCCGGCAGCACGAGCAGCGCGGCGCCCAGGCCGACCGCCCCCGGACCGGCCGCGGCGTCATCCCAGTGCCGCCGCAACCGGCGGGCCTGCCATGTCGCCAGCAGGACGGCCAGCACGCCGGAAAGGAGCGGCACGCCCACGGAAAAAACCCGGGGCATCGCCTGCACGACCGCGGCCACCGCGTCGAGCACCGGGGCGAGGGCGAAATTGATCGGCCCGGTCTGCGGGTTGTAGAGTTTTTTCCACAGCACGAAGGTCGCCACGCCCGCCGTGAAGTGCGGCAGGTAGAAAAGCGTGCGGTAGATGGTGCCGCCCGTCAGCACGCCGCCCACCAGCATGGTGGCGCCGAGCAACCCGAACACGAACCACACACCGGCCTCCGCCATGCCGCCCGCCCGCAGCACCCAGAGGCTGCCGATGAGCACCAGCGTCGCCAGCACCATCGCGCCCCGCAGCGCCGCCGGCCGCCGGCTCACCCGCGTGAGCAGCAGCGCCGCCCCCAGGCTGCCCGCGATGGCGAAGGGCAGGCCGAGCATCAGGAAGAAGGTGTTGCCCAGGTAATGCCAGAACTCCGGGTGCGTGAAGAGCCAGGTGAAGTTCTCGAACCCGACGAAGCGCAGCGGCTCTTCCCGAAAGATGTTGTGCCGGAGAATATCCCAGTCGGTAAACGCGATGAAGAAACTCATCGCCAGCGGCACGAGCGTGAAGGCGAGGAAACCGAGTATGTTGGGCAGGAGGAAACCCAATCCCGTCAGCGTGCGGCGCAGATCGGAACGGCGGTTGCTCATGGTTTCTCCTCCTCCAGCCAGCCCTGCGCCCGGTAATAGGCGCGGTGGAAGGCCTCGCTGATCCACGCCTCCGGCACGCGCTCGCCGCGGGCACGTTTTTCCTCGATGCGCCGCTGCACTTCGAGCCGTTCCTCATACAGCGCCCGCAGCGCGGGATCGCGCCGCACCGTAAGCTGGATCTCGGCGTTGATGCGGTCGGCCATCAGCGCGGCGGCCTCCGCCGGGGTCAGCCGGCCCGCGAGCATGGATTCGTAGATCTCCATCTCCAGCCGGTAGACCACCGACTGGAGCACGAAGGGGCTCTTGCTCAGGGTGATGCCGGTCTCCGCGGTGGCGCGGGCAAAGGCCTGGTGCACAGGCCATTCGTTTTCCTTCCCGGCCGGCCGCAGGAACTCGTCGGTGGTCGCATAGTGCGGCACCGGCGGCAGCGAATCCGCCTGCCGCACGATGAGACGGTTGAAGTGTTCGCTCCCCAGATACTGGAGGAAACGCACGGCGTGCTCGCGGTGCTTCGAGCCCGCGTAAACGCCGACGGCGCCGCCGCCCATCTCGGTGTTGGGGAAACCGTCCTGCGGCCCTTCCGCGGCGGCCAGCTCGAAGGTGCCGCGCGGACGGATCATGATGAACGCCCAATGGCCGGTATAGATCATCCCGAAACGGCCGGAGTCGAAGTGCGAAAACATGCTGCCGGCGCCGCTGATGTCGGCGGCCATCGCGGCATCCTCCTCGCGGGTGGGCATCAGCCGGTCCTCCACCACCCATTTGCGCACCCGCGCAAGGACGGCGACGTTGCGCTCGTCGCCCAGGGTGCAGAAGGTGCCGGTCTCGTTGAAGGTCGAAAGGCCGAGCCCGCGGCGCATCACGTCACGCGAGACGCCGTTGACGAAGTAGGCGCGCTGGCGCGTGCCGGGCGGATTGGCCGCGGCGACAAATTTTTTGCCCAGCTCCTCGAACTCATCGGTGCTCCAGCGATAAGGCGGGAACGGCACGCCGAGCCGCCGGAAGGTGCCGCGGTTCACCCAGAAAAGCGCCGAGCCGGTGTTGCGCGGGAAACTGTATTGCCGGCCGTTCTGCACGATCTCGTCGCGCAGCGCCGGATAGGTGTGCTCCGGCGAGAAGCCCAGCTGCCGGGCCTCCTCCGTCACGTCCAGCATCATGCCCGTCGCGGGAAAGAGATCGATCTGGAAACCGTAGAGGTCCATCAGATCGGCCCCCACGCCCGACACGCCCTGCACCAGTTTCTTGGTCGCGTCCTGGTTGGTATTGTCGATGCGCAGGTCCACGTCGGGCAGGCCCTGATCGCGCAACCATTCGCGGAAAACCGTCACGATCTCCTGTTTGTAATGGTCATCCTGCGTGATCCACCAGATGACCGGCACCTCGGTCTGCTTGCCCGGCAGGGACCAGTAAAGCAGCGCGCTGCCGAGGGTGAGGCCGAGGGTGCAGATGGCGAAAAATGCCTTCATGCGCACACGTCGGCCCGGCGAAACGACGGGGCGGAAAGGGACGGGGAACGGGGATGACCGGCGGGGGGAACCATGCGCTGGGGTGACGGACAGGCGGTCACGATGCAGGTGGGCGGGGTCTCGGCGATAAAAATTCCGCGGTAATATTCAGCCGCGCCGAACGGAAGAAAATCTTCGCTTTCCGGGCCCGCCGTTTTCATGTGCAATGCCCCGTCATGAATCTCACCAAGCACTGGGCCGCCGCGCTCGACGACTACGTGATCGACCTCGCCTGGTCGCCCGACGGCGCGTTGCTGGCCGCCGCCTCGGCCGCCGGGCCGGTCACGCTCTTCGCCGCCGGCGACGGTGCCGTGCGCCACGCCCTGCCCGGTCATGACGACGGCGCCAACACCCTCGCCTGGCAACCCGCCGGCACCCTGCTCGCCTCGGGCGGACAAGACGGCGCGGTGAAATTATGGGACGCCGCCGCCGGCCAGCATGTCGCCACCGCCAAGCTCGGCGGTGCCTGGGTCGAGCACCTCGGCTGGACCGGCCCAACCCTCTTCGCCGCCGCCGGCCGCAAGCTCACCGCGCTGCGCGCCGACGGCACCGTCGCCCACGTCTTCAAGGATGCACCGAAATCCATCTCCGGCCTTGCCGTGCAGCCGGCGGGCGGCTGCGTCGCGGTTTCCTATTTCGGCGGCGTGTGCCTGTGGGACGCGCAGGACTTCGTCGTGCAGAAGGAGTTTCCCTACAACAACGGCATCCAGGCCCTCGTGTGGTCGCCCGACAACAAGTGGCTCGTCTCCGGCAATCAGGATCCCTCCGTCCACCTGTGGATTCCCGAGACCGACATCGAGCTCCAGATGAGCGGCTACGAGGGCAAGGTGAAGCACCTTTCCTTCGACCACACCTCGCGCTGGCTCGCCACGAGCGGCGGGCGCGACGCCTGCATCTGGGATTGCTCGGGGGCCGGCCCCGAAGGGCGCGAACCCGGCATGTTGCCGCACGACGCGCCGGTCTGCGCGGTGGCCTTCCAACGCCGGCATGGGCTGCTCGCCACCGCCTCGCAGGACGGCGTCGTGCAGTTATGGAGCCCCGAGCGCAAGCAGCCGCTCCGCGCCACCGTGAAGATGCCCGCCCCCGCCACCAAGCTCGTCTGGTCCCCCGACGACCGCCACCTCGCCATCGGTTCGGAAAAAGGCGCGGTTTACATCCTCAAGACCGAGGGCTGAAGATTGGCCACGGAGACGCCGAGACACGGAGAGCCGTTCTGTCTTCCACGCTCCGCGTCTCCGTGCCTCCGTGGCCGTATTAACTCGCAGACCGCAGCGCGCCGCCCAACGCCGCCCGCAGCGCCGGCTCATCCAGCCCGACACCGATGAAGACCAGTTCCTGCCGGCGGTCGCCGTGCGGCTCCACCCACTTCGCCCGCGCCGCGTCCGGAATCTCCGTCGCGCCGATCACGCCGCGCTCACACAGCGCCGCCGCCCAGGTGCCGACAAACTCCCGCTTCACTTCGCCGCCGGCAACCGAGAGAAACCCGATGTCGTCGGGTCTCCCCGCAAACCAGCAGAATCCCTTCGCCCGCAGCAAACCGGGCGGACGTTCGTGCTCCAGCCACCGCAGGAAGCGGGCGTCGTCAAAAGGCCGCCGGGCCGCATAGACACAGCTCACGAAGCCATGCTCGGGACCGCCCCGCCCGGCGGGCCTGACTCCCGTGGCCACATCCAGCACGCGCACCCAGCGCGCCGACCGCAGCGTTTCCGTCGCATCGAAGCGCGGCCGCGCCACTAGCACCGAAGCCTCCAGCCGGCCGTGCGCCGTGCGAAAAATCTCCGCGCGTGGATTCAGCCCGCGCAGGTGTTGCTCCACCGTCTCCGCCGCGGCCGCGGTAACGGTGTCGGTCTTGTTCAACACGATCACATCGGCGCACTCCGCCTGCTGCGCCAGCAACTCGGCGCCGGCCTCCCCGCCGGCCCCGGCCCACACCGCGCCAAAGTGCCGGGCATCCACGACCGTCACGAGCGCGGCGAGCGTGGCGAAATCCCCGAGGCTGCGTCCGAACGCATTGGGCCGCGTGAACAGATCCGCCACGGCCCGCGGCTTCGCGAGGCCCGTCGCCTCGACGAAGATGTGCTCGTAGCCGCCCTGCGCCGCCAGTTCCGCCACGGTCTCGGCCAGCGCATCACGCACGGAGCAGCACACGCAGCCGTTGCCGAGTTCGATGACGCGCCGCGCCCCCGCACCGGCCACCAACTGCGCATCAATGTTGAGCGCCGCGACGTCGTTCACCACCACCGCCCAGCGCCGCCCGGCCGCCTGCCCGAGCAGGTGCCGCAGCAGCGTCGTCTTGCCCGCGCCGAGGAACCCGCTGAGCACGGTGACGGGCGGAAGTTTCGAGGCGGCGGCGGGCATGACGATGGAGCGGTTGTCATGCCGGGCCAGGCGGCCGGCTGCAAACAAACCTTGCCGCCACCGGCCTGTCATCCGCAATGATGCCCGCGATGTCGTCCGCTCCCACCACTCCCGCCGGACCCGGCCTGCTCATCGCCGTGACCGGCACGCCCGGCACGGGCAAGACCCGCCTGCTCGCCGAACTCGCCGCCTGGCACGGCACGCGGCACGGACGCACCGAAGGATTTATTGCGGTGGCTGGTATGCGCGCCGCAATCGATGAAGGCGCCGCCGACTACAGCCTGCAACTCCTCGGCACCGGCGAGGAGCTGCCCTGGCTCACTCGCGATGAATCGCTCT
>JAHCLN010000032.1 GCA_026125215.1 Opitutaceae bacterium | reverse complement strand
GGTGCTCGAGCTCCTCGCCCTCCTTCATGGAGCCCTCCATCAGGCGGGAGGCCAGGTTGCCCTGGAGGAAGAGCCGCATGAGGTTGTCCTCGAGCGAGAGGAAGAACTTGGTCGTGCCCGGGTCGCCCTGGCGCGAGCAGCGGCCGCGCAACTGGCGGTCGATGCGGCGCGACTCGTGGCGCTCGGTGCCGATGACGTAGAGGCCGCCGAGCTCGCGCACGCCCTCGCCCAGCTTGATGTCGGTGCCGCGGCCGGCCATGTTCGTGGCGATCGTAACGGCGCCGCGGAGGCCGGCGCGGGAAACGATCTCGGCCTCCTGCTGGTGGAACTTGGCGTTGAGCACGGTGTGCACGACGCCGGCACGCTTGAGCATGCGGGACAGCACCTCGGAGGACTCGACGGACACGGTGCCGACCAGCACGGGCTGCCCGCGGCGGTTGGCTTCCTCGATCTCCTTCACCACCGCGTTGTATTTGTCGCGGCGGGTTTTGAAAATGGAGTCGTTCTTGTCGATGCGGATGGACGGCTTGTTGGTCGGGATGACCTGCACGGACAGCCGGTAGATGTCGTGAAACTCCGCGGCCTCGGTCTCCGCGGTGCCGGTCATGCCGGCCAGCTTCTCGTAGAGCCGGAAGTAATTCTGGATCGTGACCGTGGCGTAGGTGCGGGTCTCGCGCTCGATGTTCACGCCTTCCTTGGCCTCGATGGCCTGGTGGAGGCCGTCGGACCAGCGGCGGCCGGGCATGACGCGGCCGGTGTTCTCGTCCACGATCATCACCTTGCCCTCCTGCACGACGTATTCCACGTCCTTCTCGTAGAGCGAATAGGCGCGCAGGAGCTGCGAAATGGCGTGGATGCCCTCGGAGACCTCGGCGTAGCGGTTCTGCGAGGCCAGCTTCTTCTCCTCGCGCTGCTCGGGGGTCAGGGCCGTGGACTTGTCGAGCTCGGAGAACTCGGTCGCGAGGTCGGGCAGCACGAAGGCGTCGGGATTGTCGGGCCGGAGCTTGCGCCGGCCGATCTCGGTGAGGTCGGCCTGGTGCTGGCGCTCGTCGATGACGTAGCACAACTCCTCTTTCAGGCGGAAGAGTTCCACCTTCTGGAAGTCGGAGTGCATCTCCGTCTCGGTCTTGTCGAGGAGCTTGCGCCAGTCGGGATTCTCCATGAGCCGCAGCAGCAGCTTGTTCTTGGGGTTGCCGAGCTTGACCTGCAGGAGCTTGCGGCCCGCGAGCGCGCGGTCGTCCGCGGTCAAATCGCCCTTTTCGAGCAGCTCCTTGGCTTCGGCCACGATCTTGTTGCAGAGGCGGGTCTGGTCGCTGACGAGCCGGTCCACCGAGGGCCGCAGCGCGGTGAAGGGCTGCTCGCGTTCGATCGGCGCCGGGCCGGAGATGATCAGCGGGGTGCGCGCCTCGTCCACGAGGATCGAGTCGATCTCGTCGACGATGCAATACCAGTGGTCGCGCTGGACCTGGTCCTCCTTGCGGGTGGCCATGCCGTTGTCGCGGAGGTAGTCAAAACCGTATTCGGAGGCGGTGCCGTAGGTGATGTCGCGGCCATACATCTCGCGGCGCACGCTGGAAGGCATCTGCTGCTGGATACAGCCCACGGACACGCCGAGAAAGTTGTAGAGGTGCCCCATCCACTCGGAGTCGCGGCGGGCAAGGTAGTCGTTGACGGTGACGAGCTGGGCGTTGCGCCCCGTGAGGGAGTTGAGGTAAAGCGGGAGCGTGGCCACCAGGGTCTTGCCCTCGCCGGTGGCCATCTCGGAAATCCGCCCCTGGTGCAGGGCCATGCCGCCGATGAGCTGCACGTCAAAATGAACCATGTCCCAGGTGAGCTCGTGGTCGCAGACGATGATCTTGCGCCCCTGGAGCCGGCGGGCCGCGTTTTTGACGGTGGCAAAGGCCTCGGGCAGGATCTGGTCGAGGGTTTCCCCCTGTTTCAGGCGGGCGCGGAACTCGTCGGTCTTGGCACGGAGCTGCTCGTCGGTCAGCGTCTGGTAGGATTGCTCGAGCTCGTTTATGCGCGCGACCACGGGGCGGCATTTGTCGAGGAACTTCTTGTAGTGCCGGCCGGCGAAGCGTTTGAACAGAAAAGAGAGCATGAAGGGGTCGAGACCATACGCCCGCATGGGGGCTTGGCAAATGACAAATGCCGGGCATCTTGGTGCCCCGATGCACCCGATTAGACAAGGTTTTGCCGAAGTTTTGCCAAACTTGCACGCGACCTGCTGAATCCGCCCGCCCATGTCTTCTTCCGAACCCGCCACCGGTTTCTTCAAACCCTACGACACCCGCGGGTATTTTGACGAAATGCTGGAGGCGGACGGAGGTATCCGGCCCCACTACCGCCGGTTTCTCCAGCGCCTGGACAGCCTGACCCCGGCGGAGTTCAAGGCCCGGCAGGAGGCCGTAGACCTGTCCTTCCTGCGGCAGGGCATCACCTTCAACGTTTACGGCGACGCCAAGGGCAGCGAACGCATCTTCCCCTTCGACCTCGTGCCGCGCATCATCCCCGCTCGGGAATGGGAGCATCTGGAGGCGGGCCTCATCCAGCGCATCACGGCGCTCAACCTGTTTCTCCACGACATCTACCACGACCAGCACATCCTGAACGACGGCACCATCCCCGCCCCGTATGTGCTTTCCGCCCGGCACTTCCGCCGCGAGTTCGTGAATTTCCAGGTGCCGCGCGACACCTACATCCACATCTGCGGCACCGACATCATCCGTGACGACCAAGGCCGCTATCTCGTGCTGGAGGACAACGCCCGCTGCCCTTCGGGCGTCAGCTACGTGCTGGAGAACCGCCGCGCGCTCAAGCGCACCTTTCCCCGCAGCTTCGAGGCCATCGGCGTCCGCCCGGTCGAGCAGTATCCCAACGAACTGGTGACCGTGCTGCAGCACGTCGCGCCCGCGGGGGTGGCGGATCCGACCGTCGTCCTGCTCACGCCCGGCGCCTACAACTCGGCCTATTTCGAGCACACCTACCTCGCCCGCCAGATGGGGATCGAGATCGTCGAGGGCCGCGACCTGTTCGTGCGCGACCAGCATGTGTTCATGCGCACGACCAAGGGCCTGCAGCCCGTCCACGTCATCTACCGCCGGATTGACGACGATTTTCTCGATCCCACCGTCTTCCGCCGCGACTCCGCGCTGGGCGTGCCGGGTCTCGTCAACGCCATCCGTGCCGGCAACGTGTCGCTCGCCAACTCCATCGGCACGGGCGTCGCCGACGACAAGGTCATCTACCGCTTCGTCCCCGCGATGATCAAATACTACCTCGACCAGGAGCCCATCCTGCCGAACGTGGACACCTACCTCGCCAACGAGGAGGACGACCGCCGCTACATCCTCGAGCACATCGAGCAGCTCGTGGTGAAGGCCGCGAACGAAGCCGGCGGCTACGGCATGCTCATCGGCCCCCGGGCATCGAAGGCCGAGTGCGACGAGTTCCGGCGCCGGGTCGCCGCGGAGCCGCGCAACTACATCGCCCAGCCGGTCATCAGCCTCTCCCGCCATCCCACCTACGCCGACGGCGGGTTTGCCGGCCGGCACATCGACCTGCGCCCCTTCATCCTCTACGGGGAAAAACCCGTCATCATCCCCGGCGGCCTCACCCGCGTCGCCCTGCGCGCCGGGTCGCTGGTCGTCAACTCCTCGCAGGGCGGCGGCAGCAAGGACACCTGGGTCCTCTACGGGGACGAATAAACCGCCATGCTCAGCCGCGTTGCCAACGGACTTTACTGGATGAGCCGCTACGTCGAGCGCGCGGAAAACACCGCGCGCCTCGTGGACGTCAACCTCCAGCTCACCCTCAACCTGCGCAACCTGAACGACAGCACGCTGGCCGGCCACTGGGTGCCCATCGTGCAGAGCACGGGGGACGAGGAGCTGTTCTTCCGGCTCTACCCGAAGGCCAGCGGGCAGAACGTCACCGAGTTCTTCATCTTCCAGAGCGCCAACCCCAATTCCATCGTGTCGGCCGTCGGCCAGGCGCGGGAGAACGCCCGCACGGTGCGCGACCAGATCACCGTCGAGTTCTGGGAGGCGCTCAACCGGCTCTACCTGTTCCTCCACAGCCCGCAGGCCCGCCGCCAGTGGGAGGACAACCCGGGTGAGTTTTTCAACGACGTGCGCAACGGTTCCCTGCTCCTCCAGGGCATGGCCGACGCCACCATCGTGCGCAACGAAGGCTGGCTCTTCATGCAGGCCGGCCGGTTTCTGGAACGGGCCGACAAAACCTCCCGGATGCTCGACGTGCGCCACGGCTCCGTGGCCGACCAGGGCGGCCCGGTCGCCGACCGGCAGACCGATGTGCTCGGCTGGTCCGCCATGCTGCGGTCCTGCAGCGCGTGGGATGCCTACAAGTCCCTCCACGGCGCCGAGGTGCAGCCGCTGCAGGTCGCGGAGTTTCTCATGCTGTCCGAAGATTTTCCCCGCTCCGTGCGCTTCTGCGTGCACCAGCTCAACCACGCCCTGCGCCGCATCTCCGGCGTGCCCGAGGGCCGCTTCAGCAACGAAGCGGAAAAACTCGCCGGCCGGCTCCATGCCGAGCTGCAGTTCAGCGCCGCGGCCGACATCTTCTCGCCCGACCTCCACACCTACATCGACCGGCTGCAGGGCCGGCTCAACGAGATCGGCGACGCCCTTTTCCAAACCTACATCTTCCAGCCCTTCCAGACCGGCGCCGAGAACGAGTGGCGCCAGCAGGAAGAGCAACAGCAACAGGCCGCCCGGCCTCCCTCCGCCTCCGTCCGCGAATGAAACTCTCGGTTTTCCACCGCACGCATTACCGCTATGCCGTGCCGGTGCAGGACAGCTACAACGAAGCGCGCCTGCAGCCGTCGGACACCCCCGGGCAGCAGCGCCACAGCTTCCTGCTGAAGGTGCTGCCGCCCACCCGGCTCACGCACTACATGGATTTCTACCAGAACTGCGTGCACATGTTCGAGCTGGCCCGGCCGCACACCGAGCTCACCGTCGAGGCCAGCTCCGTCGTCACCACCAGCAACGCGCCCGGCCTGCCCGAGGATGCCGCCGTCGCGCCGCTCGCCGCCCTGACCGCCAACGGCGACGCGGAGCGCTGTTATGATTTTCTTCAGCCCAGCGCCTTTGTGCACAGCGACCTCGCCGTCTGGCGGCTGGCCCTCGATCTGACCGCCGGCGAAACCGACACCTGGCAGGCGGCGCTCAAACTCATGCGCTGGATCCACCGCGAATTCCGTTACGAGCCCGCCTCAACCCACGTGCACACGACCATGCGGGAGTCGCTGGAAATGCGCAAAGGCGTCTGCCAGGATTTTGCCCACGTGATGCTCGGTCTTTGCCGCGCGATCAAACTGCCCGCGCGCTACGTCAGCGGCTACCTTTACAACGGCCCGGCCGAGCATCTGAAAGGCGCCCAGGCCAGCCACGCGTGGGTCGAGGTCTGGCTGCCCGGCCACGGCTGGCGCGGGCTCGACCCGACCAACAACCAGCAGGTCAACGGCCACTATATCCGCATCGGCGCCGGGCGCGACTACGCCGACGTGCCCCCGCTCAAGGGCACCTACCGCGGCACGCAGGAGCGCGTGATGACGGTGGATGTGCAGGTGGCCCTGCTGGATGCCGAGGCCACCACGCCGGCGGCCGCAAGCCTTACACCTGCGTCCTGAAGTAGGCGATGGTGCGCTTGAGCCCTTCCTCAAGCGGCACCGCGGGCTCCCACTTGAGGTATTTTTTTGCCAGCGTGATGTCCGGGCGGCGCTGCTTGGGATCGTCGGCCGGCAGCGGCTTGTGGACGATCTTCGACTTGCCGCCCACCAGCTTGAGGGTGAGTTCGGCCAGCTGGAGCATGGTAAACTCGCCGGGGTTGCCGATGTTCACGGGGCCGACGGTTTCGGTCTGCTCCATCAGGCGCACAAAGCCCTCGATCAGGTCGTCCACGTAGCAGAAGGAGCGCGTCTGCGTGCCGTCGCCATAGACGGTGAGGTCCTCGCCCTTGAGCGCCTGCACGATGAAGTTGGAGACGACACGGCCGTCGTTCGGGTGCATGCGCGGGCCGTAGGTGTTGAAGATGCGGACCACGCGGATATCGACCTTGTTCTCGCGGTGGTAGTCGAAGAACAGCGTCTCGGCGCAGCGCTTGCCCTCGTCGTAGCAGGAACGGCGGCCGATGGGGTTGACGTGGCCCCAGTAGCTCTCCGGCTGCGGGTGCACCTCGGGGTCGCCATAGACCTCGGAGGTGCTGGCCTGGAAGACCCGCGCCTTCACGCGCTTCGCCAGGCCGAGGCAGTTGATCGCGCCCATGACCGAGGTCTTCGTGGTCTTGATGGGATTGAACTGATAGTGCGGCGGCGAGGCGGGGCACGCGAGGTTGTAGATCTGCTGCACCTCGAACTTGAAGGGGTCGATGACATCGTGCCGCACAAACTCGAAGTCCGGGTGATTGAGCAGATGGGCGATGTTGGCCTTCCGCCCGGTAAACAGGTTGTCGAGACAGATGACCTCGTGTCCGTCCTTCAACAGGCGGCCGCAAAGATGGGAGCCGAGAAAACCGGCGCCGCCGGTGACAAGAATGCGCATGGGGGCTTGTGTTAGGGCAAGCGGAGCGGTCAGGCCAGCAAATCTTGCCCGCGTCCGTCGCCGGCTTCGTAGCGCTCGATCCACGCCCGGCTCCACGCGGCAAAATCACCCGCCTCGATGTGCGCCCGGGCCTGCGCCATGAGGTCGAGATAGAAATGCAGGTTGTGCAGCGTGAGCAGCGTGCAGCTCAGGATCTCGCCCGCCACGGTCAGGTGCCGAAGGTAGGCGCGGGAAAACCGGGCGGTATAATTGTTAATCTCTTCCGCGATCGGCCGGGGATCGGCGCGGAACCGCTCGTTGCGCAGGTTGATCGGCCCGTCGGGTGTGAAGGCCAGACCGTTGCGCGCCACCCGCGAGGGCAGCACGCAGTCGAACATGTCCACGCCCAGCGCGATCATCTTCAGCAACTGCGGCGGCGTGCCGAGGCCCATTGTGTAACGCGGCTTGTGCACCGGCATGAACGGCGTGGTCGCGCCGACCTGCTTGAGCATCTCCGGTTCCGGCTCGCCCACACTCACGCCGCCGACGGCATAACCCGGGAAGTCCAGCGCCGCGAGCGATTCGGCCGCCTCGCGCCGCAGGTCGTCGAAGGTCGAACCCTGCACGATGGCGAACACGTGGTGCCCGGCCGCGAAGAAGCCGTTGTCGTTGGCGATCTGCCGGCATTGCTTCGCCCACCGGTAGCTGCGCGCGACGGCCTGCGCGCAGGTGTCGCGCTCGCAGGGCCAGGGCGGGCATTCGTCGATGACCATGGCGATGTCGCTGCCGAGGTTTTGCTGGATGCCCATGACCTCCTTGGGGCCGAGGAAGAGCTTCGCGCCGTCGAGGTGGGACTGGAATTCGATGCCGTCGTCCCGCAGCTTGCGCAGCTTCGCCAGGGAGAAGACCTGGAACCCGCCGCTGTCGGTCAGGATCGGTCCGTCCCAGCCCATGAACTTGTGCAGCCCGCCGAGGTCACGCACCAGCTCCGAGGTCGGGCGCAGGTTCAAGTGGTAGGTGTTGCCGAGGATGATCTGAGCCCCGATTTCCTTGAGATGCGCGGGCGTCAGCGCCTTGACCGTGCCCTGCGTGCCGACCGGCATGAAGATCGGGGTCTCCACGACCCCGTGCCGGGTCTGCAACCGCCCGCGCCGCGCGGCCGTGGCCGCATCCGTTTTCAGGAGCTCAAATGACATGCTGCGAACATCCAACATCCCGCGCCCAACATCCAACCCAGAAATCGCACCGTTCCGGCCCCGTTCCCGCCGCGCGCCACGCTTGACCGCCGCGGCAAATTGCGAGCTAATCGCCGGTTAAACGGCGTGCTTCTCGTCATCGACAACTTCGACTCGTTCACCTTCAACCTCGTCCAATACTTCGGGCAATTGGGCGTGCCGCAGCGCGTGTTCCGCAACAACGAGATCACCCCGGCCGAAGCGCTCGCCCTCAACCCCGACCGCGTCCTCATCTCCCCCGGCCCGTGCTCGCCCGCCGAGGCCGGCGTCTCGCTCGACATCATCGGGGCGTTTGTGGGCAAAAAACCCATCTTCGGCGTCTGTCTCGGCCACCAGTCGGTCGGGCATTACTTCGGCGGCCGGGTGGTGCGCGCCGACCGGCTCATGCACGGCAAGACCTCGCCCATCCGCCACCGCAACACCGATGTGTTCCGCGGCCTGCCGCAGGATTTCAAGGCCACCCGCTACCACTCCCTGCTCGTCGAACGCGCCACCCTGCCCGACTGCCTCGAAATCACCGCCGAGACCGCCGAGGGCGAGATCATGGGCCTGCGCCACAAGACCCTCCCGGTCTGGGGCGTGCAGTTCCACCCCGAGTCCATCGCCACCGAAAACGGCATGAACATCCTCAAGAACTTCCTGTCGCTCAACTGAGCCCATCCCATGCGCTGCCCCAAGTGCACCTCCATCGAAGACAAGGTCGTTGACTCCCGCATCTCGCGCGAGGGCGGCACCATCCGCCGCCGCCGCGAGTGCCTGGAATGCGGCCACCGCTACAGCACGATGGAGGCGCTGCTGCGTGACGGCATGATCGTCGTCAAGCGCGACGGCCGGCGCGAGGACTTCGACCGCGCCAAGCTCGTCAACGCCGTTCGCGCCGCCTGCCACAAACGGCCCATCGACCTCGAGCAGATCACGATGCTGGTG
The DNA here is from genome assembly GCA_026125215.1 of Opitutaceae bacterium. Taxonomy (GTDB): domain Bacteria; phylum Verrucomicrobiota; class Verrucomicrobiia; order Opitutales; family Opitutaceae; genus UBA2377. Next base: position 19,287 of record JAHCLN010000032.1, on the reverse strand, counting down.
GACGACGTCATCGACGCGCTGGAAGCCCAGTTCGAAGGCGACATTCCCTCCAGCGCTATCGGCGAAGCCGTCATGCAACGCCTGCGCACGATCGACCAGGTCGCCTACGTGCGCTTCGCCAGCGTTTACAAGGAATTCCGCGACGTCGCCGAGTTCATGCAGGAAATCAACAACCTGCCCAAGCCGAAGCAATGACGCCCGACCGCGACGACCTGCGCCGGCTCCATTTCATCAACGCCCTGTTCGCGCACGTCACCGGTCACGACCTGTATCTGGCGGAGCAGATCAAGTCGGCCATCGCCTTCAGCCTCGCGGAACTGGAGGCCCAAACCGCGGCGCACCCCGAATATGCGGCCAAGTTTGATGCCGCCTTCAATGCCGCCGCCGCCGCCCTGCTGGCCAAGGCCTTCGCCCATCTGCCGGCGCACGGTTTTTTTCATTGGAATGCCGCCAGCACGCTCACCGCGGCCACGCCGTTGTTTGCACGGGAGGAAGTCATGGCCGGACTCAGGCACCTCGCCCCCTACCGCGAATCCACGCTCCTCGTCACCAACCTGCGCCCGGCGCTGATCCCACCCGAAAAACGCGCCACCGCCCGCCGCGTGCGCGAATACGACGACGCCCTCGCCTTCATTCGCGACCTCGCCGCCGCCCGCACCGCTCCCAACGCCAACCTGCAACTGCTGTTCCTCTGAGGCATAAATATGGAACTCAGGAAGGCTGGAAAAGTCGTCACCGGAGCTCAGACTGCGGGTAATTTGGCGTTCCTGATTTTCACTTTGCTCACCTCATGACCCTTTTCGAAAAAATCATCGCCCGCGAAATCCCCGCCGAGATCGTCCATGAGGACGACCGCTGCATCGCCATCCGCGACATCCAACCCCAGGCCCCCGTGCATGTGCTCGTGATTCCCAAGCGGCCGATCCCGCGCCTCGCCGCGACCGCGCCCGGCGACGAGGCGCTGCTCGGGCACCTGCTGCTCACCGCCCAAGCCCTGGCCAAGCAGCTCAACCTCGCGGCCGGTTTCCGCGTCGTGATCAACAACGGCCCTCACGGCGGCGAATCCGTCCCCCACCTGCACGTCCACCTCCTCGGCGGCCGCCAGCTCGCCTGGCCCCCGGGCTGATTGTCAGCATAGGAGCGTTCACAATCCCCGGCTTGCCAGCCCCGGCGGCAACCGGGAGGCTGACAGCCTCCCCGCATGACCAAGGAACAGCTCAAGAAACTCGAGGCCGACCTCTGGACCGCCGCCGACAATCTCCGCGCCAACTCCGGCCTCAAGTCTTCGGCCTATTCGACCCCGGTTCTGGGCATCATCTTTCTCCGATTCGCCGACAACATCTATCGCCGCCACGAGGCGGCGATTTTTGCCGAATACCAGAAGCTCAAGGGCACGCGTCGGGAGAAACCCATCTCGGAAATCGCCATCGAGAAATGCGGGTTCTACCTGCCCGACCACGCCCGCTACGACCATCTGCTGAATCTCCCCGGTTCCAAGGACATCGCCAAGGCCCTCAAGGAGGCCTTCAAGGCGATCGAGGAATACAAGCCGGAACTCGAGGGCGTTCTGCCCAAGGACGAATACTTCGCACTCACCAAGAACGAGAAAAACAAGACGCTGCCGAACGATCTCCTCCGCACCTTTGCCGACATTCCGGCCAACGTCACCGGCGATCTTTTCGGTCAGATCTACGAATACTTCCTCAGTGAGTTCGCCCGCGGCGAGGGGCAGAAGGGCGGCGAGTTCTTCACCCCGCGCTCGGTGGTCCGGCTCATGGTCGAGATCATCGAGCCCCATGGCGGCCGCGTCTTTGATCCCGCCTGTGGCTCCGGCGGCATGTTCGTGCAATCGGCCAAATTCATCGCGGAGCACCGGCGCGAACTGGCGGGCGACGACGCCGATGTCTTTGTCTGCGGCCAGGAGAAGGAGCCCCAGACCGTGGGCCTCGCCAAGATGAACCTCGCGCTGAACGGGCTGCGCGGCTCCATCAAGGAGGCCAACGCCTACTACGACGACCCGCACAAGAGCTTTGGCGCTTTCGACTACGTGCTGGCCAACCCGCCCTTCAACGTGGACGAGGTCAGCCTCAAGGCCGTCGAGAAGGACCCGCGCTTCAACACCCACGGCCTCCCGCGCAACAAGTCCAAGGTCAAGAAGGCCGATGCCGGCAAGGAGACCGTCCCCAACGCGAATTATCTCTGGATCAATCTGTTTGCCACCTCGCTGAAGCCCAAGGGCCGGGCCGCGCTCGTCATGGCCAATTCCGCCTCCGACGCGCGCCACTCCGAGGCCGAGATCCGCCGCCGCCTCATCGAGGCCAACCTCATCGCCGGCATGCTCACGCTGCCGTCGAACATGTTCTACACCGTCACGCTGCCGGCCACGCTCTGGTTCTTCGACCGCGCCAAGCCCGACGACCGCATTCTCTTCATCGACGCGCGCAACGTCTTCACGCAGATCGACCGCGCCCACCGCGAATTCTCCGACGAACAGATCGCCAACCTCGCGCTCATCTCGCACCTGCGCCACGGCCACCGCGACCGTTTCGTTCGCCAGGTGGACCGCTATTTCACGACCGGGCTCGCCCGGCTGCGCGAAAACCAGGCGCAGGTGCAGCCCGTCTCCGCGCAGCTCCTCGACGTGTTGCCCGACGCCGCCGGCAAGGAAGCCGTCGGCGCCCTCCTCGCCGCCTGGTCCGGCCTCGCCAAGCTGGAGAAAAAGCACGCGACCTATGCCGAAACTGTAGGAGCGGCTTTACGCCGCGATGGTTCGTCGGACAAATCACGGGGTAAACCCGCTCCTACAAAGGAGACGGACGCCCTCAACCGCGCCCAACACAAGCTCCGCGCCGAATTCGACCCCTTCTTCACGGCCCTGCACGACGCCCTAAAGCAGCTCGACCGCATCGTCCGCGCCCACGAGAAGACCCTCGCCGCCGAGGCCGCCGCCGCCGGCAAACGCGCCACGGCCGACCGCGCCACGCGCCAGCTCAAGGAGGCGCTCGAACAACTCCACGCCGAGGTGAAGAATGCCGAGAGCAGTTTCTCGCACATTCGCTGGCTGCAAGACCGTTTCCCCGAGGCCGTCTACGAGGACGTCACCGGCCTGTGCAAGCTCGCCACCCCCGCCGAGGTCGCCGAGCAGGAATTCTCCCTCAACCCCGGCCGCTACGTCGGCGTCGTGATCGAGGAAGATGGGAAGACGGAGGAGGAGTTTTTTGCTGAGCTAACGGACTTGCAGTCGGAGTTTGAGCAATTGAACGCGACTGCAGACGGCCTTGCCGCGGTGATCTCAAAGAACATCGCTCGTCTGACCGATTCAAAATGAGCGGCTGGCACGAAAGTCGCCTCGGATCGCTCGTGAAAATCAAGCACGGGTTCGCATTTTTGGGCGAGCACTTCGCGGATTCGGGCCAATACATTCTGCTTACACCAGGGAACGTGAACCCAGGCGGCGGACTGCGCCTGAAAGGAGCACGCGAAACATATTACAGCGGGAATTTTCCACACGAATACATTCTTTCGCGCGGAGACTTGGTCGTAGTGATGACAGATCTCACCCAAGATGCATCAATTCTTGGTGGCGCGATGCTGATCGATAGGGATAGGGTCTACCTGCACAATCAACGACTTGGCCTGATCTCGCATTCGCCAGACATCGAGCGGCGGTTTCTCTACTTTTACCTCAATTGGCAGTATTTCAGAGACCAAGTGAAGGCCTCGTCCAATGGCGCAACGGTGAAACACACTTCGCCCGGACGAATATATCAGTGCAAAATTCTTCTGCCCGGGAATAAAGTCACGCAGCGTAAGATCGCGGCGGTGCTGGCGGGGTATGACGACCTGATCGAGACGAACCGGCGGCGGATCGCGCTGTTGGAGCGGATGGCCGAGGAGCTTTACCGCGAATGGTTCGTCCGCCTCCGCTTCCCCGGCCACGCGCAAACCAAAATCACCAAGGGCCTGCCGACCGGGTGGGAAATTCGTCCATTTTCTTCCGTGGTGACCATCGATCCCGTCGAGCGAATCGACAAGGAAGAGGAACGTCCTTTTGTAGCGATGGACAATCTTTCCGAGTCCTCGATGTATTTCAGGCCCAGCGATCGCCGCAAAGGGAATGTCGGCCCGAAATTCCGCAACGGCGATGTGCTCTTCCCTCGCATCACGCCCTCCGTCGAGAACGGGAAGCGCGGCTTGGTGCTGACGCTTGCGGAAGGCGAGATCGCCCAGGGTTCGACCGAGCTCATCGTCATGCGCGAGAAGGTCATCACCTCGGAGCATATCTATTTCCTGAGCTGCTCAGAGGGCTTCCGAACCAATGCCGAACTCAGCATGACCGGCGCCTCGGGTCGCCAGCGAGTGCAGGACCAGTGCTTCGACAATTTCCTCGTGAAGGTTCCGCCCGAACCCTTGCGGCAGCGCTTCACCGAAGTTGTCAGACCGATGGTTGGGCAGATTCGCCTTCTTTCCCAGCAGTCCGAACAACTCCAGCGCACGCGCGACCTGCTGCTGCCGCGGCTGATCTCGGGGAAGCTGTCGGTCGAGGACCTGGCCATCGCCTTCCCGCCGAGCATGGCGGAGAAGTGAGCCCGGGCCAACTCAGGCCACTTACACAAGTTGAGCTGAGTTTTGTCAGGAACTTTTTATTTCCAAGTCGTTGTCCATTAACACACAAATTCAAGAATAATGACATCCTTGAAAATCCGGTGTTGAATGCCGGAATTTCAAGGATATTGATTTTGGCGTGATCAACCGCCCTCAGGCCTTGGGCCGCATCCGCGATTCCTACGTCGTCCACCCGGCGGTGGCGATTGAGGGGCCGCGTCAGTGCGGCAAGACCACGCTGGCCCGGCTCATCGCCGCCGACGAGCCGGAGGTCGCCTTCTTCGACCTCGAAAGCCCGGCCGACCGGCAGAGGCTCACCACCCCGGAGCAAACCCTGCGGCCCTTGCGCGGGCTGGTCGTGATCGACGAGGCCCAACGGATGCCGGAACTCTTTCCCGTGCTGCGCGTGCTGCTCGACCGGCCGGAGGTGCCCGCCCGGTTTTTGCTGACCGGCAGCGCCTCGCCCGAGCTCATCCGCGGGCTTTCCGAATCGCTCGCGGGCCGCGTCGGCATCCTGGATCTCGCCGGCTTCGACCTGGCCGAGACCGGAGCCGCAAACTGGAGCGCACTCTGGGTGCGGGGCGGATTTCCCCGCTCCTATCTCGCGCCGGACGACCGGGCCTCGTTCGTCTGGCGGCAGGATTTCATCCGCACCTTTTTGGAGCGCGATATTCCCCAGCTCGGCATCACGATCCCGGCCGAGACGCTGCGCCGCTTCTGGACCATGATCGCCCACTACCACGGCCAGACGTGGAACGCCGCGGAGTTCGGCCGGGCGCTCGGCAGCGACGAAAAGACCGCCCGCCGCTACCTGGACCTGCTGGCCGGGGCCTTCATGGTGCGCGTGCTGCCGCCCTGGTTCGAGAACCTCGGCAAGCGCCAGGTGAAGGCACCGAAGATCTACGTGCGCGACCCCGGCCTGCTGCACGCGCTGCATGGCCTGGGCGACCGGGAGGCGCTGCTCGGACACCCCAAGCTGGGCGCCTCGTGGGAGGGTTTCATCATCGAACAGCTGATCGCCCTGCTGGCCACGCGCGACACCTACTTCTGGGGCACCCACGCGGGGGCCGAACTCGATCTGCTGGTGATGCAGGGCGGCAAGCGCTACGGCTTCGAGATGAAATTCGGCGATGCTCCCGGAGCGACCAAGTCCATGCACATCGCCCTGGCCGACCTTGGACTGGCTCATCTTTGGGTGATTTATCCCGGTGAGAAACGCTACGCCCTCACGGAAAATATCACCGTGGTGCCAGCGCAGGAGATCCCGGAACTGGTCACCGGCCTGAAGGCCGGGACGGTGCTGCGCGGGTGAAGGCGGCGCCCGGTTTCATCTGGGTCCATCCGTGTTCATCTGCGGTTAACCAGTTTGGGTCCGGGGCCGCGATGTTCACGAAAATCCTCATGTTCACGGATGCGTGAACATGGCCAAAGCCGTGAACATTCCCGGTAAACTGCTCCGCGACGCGGGCTTGTAAAAGGGCGGCGTTTGCGCTGAATTTCCCGCGCCCGGCCGGGCGGCCCCATGCCCAACTTCATCTCGGAGGACCAGATCGAGCAGGCGTTGCTGCAGAAACTGCAGCACGTCCACGGCTACGACGTCCTCGAATGTGGCACGGCGGAACGCGAGGACCTGGCCGACGGCTCCGGGCGCGCCGACAAGCGCGAGGTGTTCCTGCGCGACCGGCTGCGGGCCGCGGCCGTGGCGCTCAACCCAGACATCCCGGCCGAGGTGATCGAGGGCGCGATCGAAATACTCACGGCCCGCCGGCCGGCGCTTTCACCCGTGGCCGCCAACCGCGAGGTCTATGAATTGATCCGCGACGGCGTGCAGGTGGAGTTCGATGATGCCAAAGGCGAGCATCGCGAAGAGCGCGTGCGGTTCATCGACTTCGAGAATCCCGGCAGCCCGCACAACCGCTTCCTCGCCGTCTCGCAGCTGTGGGTTCGGGGCGACAAGGGCTTCCGCCGGCCCGACGTGCTGCTCTACGTCAACGGCGTGCCGCTCGTGTTCATCGAGCTGAAGAACTCGAACGTCGGGGTGCGCCGGGCCTTCGACGACAACCTGACGACGTATCAGGCGGAGATTCCGCAGCTGTTCCTTGCCAACGCGGTGTGCATTCTGTCCAACGCCATCGAGACGCGCGTCGGCGCCTTCTCGGCGGATTGGGAGTATTTCTTCCCGTGGCTGCGGGCCGAGGATGAGAAGGAGAAGGTGGATCGCAAGGGCATCGAGGCCGCCGGCACCAGCCTGGAGGCCGTGCTGGCCGGCCTGCTGCCGAAGGCGCGGCTGCTGGACTACGTGGAGAACTTCGTGCTCTACCACCGCGGCCGCACGAAGATCGTGGCGCAGAACCACCAGTTCCTCGGCGTGAACAAGGCCTTTGCCGTCTTCCAGCAGCGCGGGGAACTTGGCGGCAAGCTGGGCGTGTTCTGGCACACCCAGGGCTCGGGCAAGAGCTTCTCCATGATCTTCTACGCCCGGAAAATCTTCCGGAAGCTCGGGGGACATTTCACCTTCGTCATCGTCACCGACCGCGACGACCTCGACGGCCAGATCTACCGCAACTTCCTCGACACCGGCACGGTATCGAAGGCCGAGGCGGCGCAGCCGAAGAACAGCGAGGAGCTGCGAACCTACCTCGGGCAGCAAAAGCGGCTCGTGTTCACGCTCATCCAGAAATTCCGCTGGCCGAAGGGGCAGGCCTACCCGCTGCTGACGGAGCGGAGCGACGTGGTCGTGATCGTGGACGAGGCGCACCGCACCCAATACGAGAGCCTGGCCGAGAACATGCGGGCGGGGTTGAAGCACGCGCAGTTCCTGGCCTTTACCGGCACGCCGCTGCTTGGTCGCGACCGCAAGACCAACCAGTGGTTCGGCGACTACGTGTCGGAATACAACTTCCAGCAGAGCATGGACGACGGCGCCACGGTGCCGCTGTTCTACCAAAAGCGCGTGCCCGAGGTGCTGATCCAGAACGACCGGCTCAACGAGGAGTTCTACGACCTGCTCGACGAGGCGGCCCTCGACGAGGCCCAGCAGGAAAAACTGGAGAAACAGTTCGCCACCGAGCTGGAGGTCATCAAGCGCGACGACCGGTTGGAGACCATCGCCCGCGACATCGTCGCGCATTTCCCGGCCCGCGGCTACCTCGGCAAGGGCATGGTGATCGCCGTGGACAAGTTCACGGCCGTGAAGCTCTTCGACAAGGTCGAGGCGCTCTGGAAGGCGGAGATCAAGGCGCTGACCGGCCGCGCGGCGCAGGCGGTGACGGAGGCGGAGCGGACCCGGCTCCGGAAGCAGCTCGACTGGATGAAGCGCGTCGAGATGGCCGTGGTGGTGAGCGAAGAGGCCGAGGAGGAGAAGAAGTTCACCGCGCAGAAGCTCGACATCCGGCGTCACCGCGAGCGCATGAACCGGCTCGACGGCGAAGGGCACGACATCGAAACGAACTTCAAGGACCCGCAGCACCCGCTCCAGCTCGTGTTCGTCTGCGCGATGTGGCTGACCGGTTTCGACGCGCCGACGGTTTCGACCCTCTACCTCGACAAGCCACAGAAGGACCACACGCTCATGCAGACCATCGCCCGGGCCAACCGGGTGACGTCATGGAAGATCGACGGCGTGGAGAAGAAGAACGGCGAGATCGTGGACTACTACAACGTCTTCCGCCGGATGAAAAAGGCGCTGCGCGACTACGCCCAGGGTCAAGGCGAGGGCGACGAGGCGCCGGTGCAGGAGAAGACCGAGCTGTTCAAGTTGCTCGACGAAGCCATCGCCCAGGGCCTCGCCTTTGCGCGCCAGCACGGCCTGCATCTCGACCGGATCGCGGCGAAGGGCGATATCTTCAAGCAGGTGGCGGAATTCGAGGACTACGCGGACGTGCTGCTCGTGAAAGACGAGCACCGGAAGGCCTTCGCCGTTCACGAGAACACGATCACCGGGCTCTATGAAGCCTGCAAACCGGAGGTGCTCGGCCGGCCGGTGGTCCGGCAGGTGGCGGTGTTCCAGTATCTGCGCGGCGTGATCGACGCCCATGTCCAGCAGGCCGACATTGATGAGGTCGCGCGCAAGATCGATGAGCTCCTCGACGCTAGCGTGGTGGTGGACAAGTCGCGCGTAAAGGCCGTCGGGGAGCAGGAGACGTTCGCCATCACGAAGCGCGGCAAGGTCTGGGATCTGAGCAAAATTGACTTCGACAAACTGAAGCAGGACTTCCGACAGGCAGACCACCGCAACATCGAGATCGCTGACCTGCGGGCATTTCTGGAGAAGAAGATGGAGGAGATGCTGCGGCAGAACGCCGGCCGCGTTGATTTCGCCGAGCGGCTGAGGCGCATCATCGAGAACTACAACGCCGGCGGTTCCTCCAACGAGAGCTACTTTGACGAACTCGTGAAGTTCACGCGCGATCTGAAGGCGGAGTCAGAACGCGCCCTGCGTGAAGGTCTGACCGAGGACGAGCAGGAGATCTACGACCTGCTGAAGAAGGAAAAGATGACGACGGCCGAGGAGAAGAGAGTGAAGCTCGCGGCAAAGTCACTGCTTGCCCGCCTGACCGCCGCCCAACCAAAGGTCCTCGTGCAGGAGTGGTTCAAAGACACCACGTCCAAAAAGCGAGTGGAGACAGTCGTGGAGGAGGTGCTCGACGAGCACTTGCCGCAGGACAGTTACGACCGGGTGCTCTTCAAGGCGAAGTGTGAGGCGGTTTTCGCCCTCATGCTTGATCACGCCAGCCACGGCCGCAAGTGGGCGGCGTGAAGCAGGTTTCCTCGGCAAGCATCATCGCGGCCGGTGCTTCCGCCGGTAGGCCCGGGCTTCCATGCCCGTGAAACGATGGAAGACCCGGGCAAAATACTGGCTGCTGCTGAACCCGCAGTCGTGGGCGATCGCGGTGACGGTGTCATCCGAGATTTTGAGCCGTTCCTTGGCGCGATCCACCCGCAGCCGGTTGACCAGCGTGAGGGGGCTGTCCCCGGTCAGTTGCCGGCAGAGCAGGGCGAAACGCGACCGGCCCAGCCGCGTCTCCGCCGCCATCTGCTCCAAGGTCCAGGCCTCTTCGCAACGTTCACGCAGCCCGCCGATGAAAGCCTCGATCCGCCGGACCGAGCCGCTGGCCGCGTGATCGGACCGCTCGCTGGCGCGGATGCAGCGCACCAGCTCGAGGATCGCCAGCCGGGCCAAGGCCGAGACGTAATCGCGATCCGCGCCTTCCTTGCGGTCCAGTTCTTCCACCAGCGTCGGGATCAGCCACGCCATCCGCGGCGTCGCCCGGTAACAATGCCGGCCGCTGCGGGTGAGCAACGCGCTGATCTCGGCCGCCGGCCGCGCACCGATCCCGAAATCCGGATGAAACCCAAACCGGGTCCGCGGCCGGTCAATCCGGCCCGCCAGCCCGAGCTGCACCCAATGCCAGTGATGGCCGGGCTCAAACTCGTCCGCGCTGCCGTGTTCCTGCCACGGCAGGGAAAAATACACCGAGCCCGCCGTCACCCGCTCGACCCGGCCCTCGACGTGCCAGTTGAGCGCCCCTTTGTCCAAAAAGATGATTTCCAGGCCGAGGTCGCGGTGGGTGACCAGAGTCCGGGCGCTGCCGCGGCCGTGCCGGGGAATGCTTTTCATGAATGTGCACGATTTGCCACTGCCCAAGGTTGAACGCAAGCACGGGACCCGTTGTGCTACCTTCCTGTCCGTCCCCATGAAACTCTCCCCGACCCAGATCGAATCTTTCCGCCGCCGCGGCTACGTCGCGGTGCCCGGTTTCTTCAACGCCGCGGAGACCGCCGCGCTCCAAGCCGACATCGCCCGGCTCAAACGCAACGGCTTCCTGCGCAATGTGGCCACCGCCGGCGACGGCAAGACGCCCGCCACCGCCAAGCAGAACCTGCAGCTCTGCCCGGCCAATTTCTATTCCACGCTCATCCGCGCCCTGCCCTTTGCGCCCAAAGTGATCGAGGCCGTCACCACGCTGATCGGGCCCGTGGTCACCCTGCATCTGGACCAAATCTTCCTCAAGCCCGGCAAGACCGGCATGGGCACGGCCTGGCATCAGGACAACGCCTACTTCAAGATCCCCAAGCCTCTCCGCGGCACCGCCATGTGGATCGCGATCCACGATGCCACGGTCGCCAACGGCACCATGCGCGTGGTGCCGGATGCCTGGGAAACGCTGCTGCCCCATGAGCGCGACGGCAACAGCGACCACCACATCCGTTGCTTCCCCGACGAAAGCAAAGCCGAGACCGTCGAACTGAAGGCCGGCAGCGTGCTCTTCTTCTGCTACGGCACCCCGCATGCAACCGGCGACAACACCACCGACAAGGAACGCGCCGGCCTCGCCTACCACTTTCTTTGCGACGACCAGACCGACGAGTCCTTCTACGAAGGCGGCCGGATCGGCAACCCCCGGCCCCGCCTCACCGGGCCCAAGGCCACCGGCGGTTTTGAGGAATACGGCGCCGTCATCGCCGGCACTTGGGAGACCGAAGTGGCCCGCGCAACCGGCGGCAAACTTTGATTGCGTATCCGCTTGGTTTGGCTGGACTTGCGGTGGCGGAACAATCCCGCGCGGCAGGATTCTAATCCTGCTCCGACTACACCGCCATACCAACCCAAGCCACTCACATGAATTCTGCTTCCCTGCATCGTCCCGCTGCCGGCCTCCTTGCCGCCGGCGTGCTGCTGTTTTCCGGCTGCGCCACCCATGACGCACCCAACACCGAGCGCGGCGCCGCGACCGGCGCCCTCATGGGTGCGATCATCGGCGGCATCATCGGGCATCAATCGGGTGAAGGCCTGGCCGGCGCCGCCTTGGGCGGAGTGGCCGGCGCCGCGGTCGGCGGTTCGATCGGTTCGGCCGAGGACCGCCGCCTGCAGGAAGCCCGCCAACAGCGTCAGCTCGCCGAGGAGCGCGCGGCCCGGGCGCGGGCCGAGGAGGAAGTCCGGCGCCAGCGCATGATCGCCCAGGGCCGTTCCGTCGAGGATCCCGAACTGCTCGCCGCCCGTCAGCGCGCCGAAGCCGCCGAGGCCGAACTCGTCCGCCTGCGCAAGGAGGAGGCCGACGCGCTCCGCAAAGTCAGGGAACTCGAGGAATACCGCGCCCGTGAGGCCGCCGCCAAGGCCGAGATCGAGCGCATGCGCGGCGGCGGCAACTGAGACGGAGGCCGACCCGCCGGCTCAAATCATCTCGCGCGTGTCGCGGTCCGCCAGCGGCGGAAACGGCGCGTGCGGCAGGGTCTGATACCAGTAGGCCACCGAAGCGAGATCGTCCTGCAGCGCATGGTAGCGCGGATTGGGCAGGCCGAGTTCCCTCCAGCCCAAATCGCGCCAACCGAGGGCCTGGATGGTGATGCGCAAATCCTGTTTGAAGAACACCGGATCCGGCAGGTGGAAGCGATACAGCGTCATGCGCGCCCCGGCTTGGCCGGACTTGCCGATCACATGCTGGAAGCCGAAGTAGGGCGCGCTGTAGTTGTTTTCGTCAAAGCACCACGCGCCGCCGAAATAATCCTCGGTGCCCGTGCCGCAGATCGTCGGCCACTCCTTGTCACCGTCGATGAACATCTTCACCTCGCCTTCGCCCCACCAGCCCGAGCAGTTCTGCTGCCAGCTCATGAAAACGCCGACGAAGTGGCCGTGCCCCTTCACGCCGTCGAGGATCGTATAGACATCCTTGTAAGCCACCGGATTGGTGCGGCGAAAGTGGGCGTGGAAATACAGGCTGTCGGCCGGCACTTCCTCCAAGGTGTAGTTGATGGTGTAGAAAAAGTGCGCGATGTCGGCCGGCGAATCGTTCTCCACGGTAATCCGGGCATGCTTCTTGAACGGCATCGGGAAGAAGCAGTTCATGCCGCCCTTGGGATTCACATTGATCGGCAGGGCGTTGATGTTCTGGTCGCGGTTCCACGACTGACAGAAGAAATCCCCGATGGGGCACTCCACGGAGGGATTTTTTTCGCCGTCCCAGTAAATGCGCAGGATGACCTGGCGCCGCAACCGGGCGTCGAAGGTTGACCAGATGTGGCGGATGACACCCGGACCGTCGTGATCCATCAGGGTCACGGTCTGTCCCGATTTGAGCGGCAGGCAGGGTGAAATTTTCCAACCGCGGCCCAGATGCGGGGCCTGTTCCCAGGCCCCGGGCGTGAGCGAGGTCTCCTTGGTGGCCATGCCGCCGGCGCCTTTCTCACCGCGGTAATTTTCGGCCGAGAGCGAGCGGGACTCGGCCTGGCGTTTTTGGAAGAGGTTGGAGAGGTCGATGGAGGTGGACATGGAGGAAAGCAAATGGGGCAAATCAGGATTGCGGTGGTGCGGCGAGCCATTCCTGCAACCAGGCCCGGATCTCGGCATACCAGTATCTGCTGTTGTGCCCCTTGAGGATCCAATGGTTCTCGTCGGGAAAAACCAGCAGCCGGCTCGGAATCTGCAACCGCTGGTGATAGCTCCAGTTTTCCAATGAATTGCCCAGCGGCACGCGGAAGTCCTGCTCGCCGATGGTGATGAGCATGGGCGTCACCCACCCGGTGCCGGCGGCACGATTGCCGGCCAGACGCGCGGGGTTCTGCTCGCGCCACACGGGACCCTGTTCCCAGACCGGTCCGCCGTTGTTCAGCTCGCGGCTGTGGATCACGTCGCTGGTGCCCCACTGGGTTTCGAGGCTGACCAACCCGGCATGGGAGATCAGGCAGCGGTAACGGTTGGTGGTGGCCTGGAGCCAGTTTGCGAGGTGGCCGCCATAGCTGGCCCCGCCCGCGGCCAGCCGGTTGCCGTCAATGAAGGCATAACGCCGGACCGCCACATCCATGGCCTCGTTGATCTCGTCGCCGGGAGTCCGGAGCGGATCACCCTGGATGGCTTGGGCAAAGGCCTCACCGAAACCGGTCGATCCCGTGTAGTTGGTCAGCACGAGCACGAAATCGGTGCCGGCCAGCAGGTGGTAGTTCCAGCGCAGGACCCACTGGTCGCGGAACATGGTGTGCGGCCCGCCGTGGATGATCGCCACGGCCGGATATTTCTTTGCGGGATCAAAACCGGCCGGTCGCACCAGCAGATTGTGGATTTCCCGGCCGCCGCGGCTGGTGAAGGTGAAGTGCTCCACCGGAGGCAGGTCCAGGGCGGCCACGCGTTCAGCATTAAAGCGGGTGAGCCGGCGGTTGTCGCCATCGGCCGGGTTGTGGGCATAGATCTCCGGCGGCGAATGCGCGGCCTCCCAGAGACCGACCAAACGGAAATTTTCGGACGCCACCCCCGCGCTCAGGCCCGTCACCACGCCGGAACCCGGGTCGAGATGCAGCGAGACTTTGCCCTCATCCAGGGCGAGGGTGTAAACTTTCTCCAAGCCCGCGTCCTCCGCGGTAAAAAAGATCCGCCGGCTGTCGGGGGTGAAAACCGGCCGGGTGGGACTCCGGTCAAAATCCGCCGTCAACACGCGGCGCTGCGCCGCGTCAAACGGCCAGGGATAATGCACCAGGCGATTGAGCCGGTAAACCCGCCCCGGAGCAGCGGGCGTGACCGACACCACGAGCGAACGCCCGTCCGGGCTGAAGCCAAACTGCCCGTAGTTGTCCTCATCCGTGGTGAGCCGCTGCGGCTCACCGCCGGCGGCTTCGACCAGAAACAAATCGTTCCACACCGGGGCATGGGCCGCCTGATCGCGGCGGGTGGTGGCGGTAAACAACACCCGTCCGTCGGGCGTCCACTCCGCCGCGATCGTCTCGCCGGAGTTCGTCAACTGACCGCCAAATCCGGGCTGCGCAACCAGCGCCGAACCGGCCAGCAGGTTCCGCGGTTCCGCGTCGGGCGCGGCTGCCTGGACAAAGATCCGGGGCTGTTTGTCGTCCAGCCACCTATCCCAATGCCGGATGGGAAATCCATCATACCGCCTGACCGTGTATTTGCGTTCGCGGCGTTCCTTGGCCGCCCGCTTGACCGCCTCCTCGGACTCGGCCCCGGGATACACGTCGCTGATGAAAAGGACCTGCCGACCATCGGGGCTCCATTTCGGGGAACGCGCCCCCAGCGTGAGGTTGGTGATGCGCTGCGCCTCTCCGCCGGCGGAGACATCGAGCACATAAAGTTGCGCCGCCTCGTCCCCGTCGCGCCGGGCGGAGAAAACCAGCTTGGTGCCGTCGGGGCTCCACTCGGCCCCGCTTTCTCCGCCCCGCGTCTGGGTGAGCTTGCGCGGCGGCGCGCTGCCATCCACCGGCACCACCCACAAATCGCTCACCTGATCCTTGGCGTCGTAGGCCGGCTCGGTGACGGCAAAGACAACCTGCCTTCCATCGGGGCTGACGACGGGATCCCCCACCCGCTTCATCAACCAGAGATCCTCATGCGTGATGGTGCGTCGGGAGGTTTCCGCCGACGCTGCGAGCAAACCCAAGATGGCCAACCCTGTTCCCAGCAGCAGTTTTTTCATCCCGCCATGCAGAGCGGGGGAAATGCCGGAATCGACCAAAATTCGTGCGATTTTATGAATACTCCGCCCCTTCCCCGTGTCCTATGGGTTACAAACGGACCGAAACCACGGGCCGTTCCTCAACGTCATCCCGATACCATGTCTGAACATCCATCTCCATCCGTATCCCGTATTTTCCGGCGGCCTGCCACCTGGCTGCTGGGCGCAACCCTCCTTCTTGCCGGCTGTGAAAGCCACGGCGAGCGCCGCGCCGCCGGCGGAGCGCTGGCCGGGGCCATTTTGGGTGGCGTCATCGGCCACCAATCCGGCGAGCGCGACAAAGGCATCGCGGCCGGGGCGGCCGCCGGCGCCATTCTCGGCGGCATCTCCGGATCAGCCGAAGACCGCCGGCTGCAGGAAGCCCGCAACCAGCGTCAGCTCGCCGAAGAGCGCGCAGCCCGGGCCCGGGCCGAGGAAGAAGCCCGACGCCAGCGCCTGATCGCCCAGGGCCGCTCCGTCGAGGATCCCGAACTGCTGGCCGCCCGCCAGCGCGCCGAAGCCGCCGAGGCCGAACTCGTCCGCCTGCGCAAAGAAGAGGCCGAGGCTCTGCGCAAGGCCCGCGAGCTGGAGGAATACCGCGCCCGGGAAGCGGCCGCCATGGCCGAGATTGAGCGGATGCGCGGCAACTGACCGTTCAGCCGCCGGAGCCGCGGGCTTCCCAGCTGCCGTCGGCGTGCTTCGCCACCCGCCTTTTGATTTCCAGCATCATCAGCGCGGCCGAGACCTCGGCCGCGCTGAGCCGGGTTTGACCGACCAGGGTATCCAGACCGGCCAACGCTCCGCCTTCCAGACAGGCCATGATCTTGGCCTCGGTGGCGGTCAGGCCGGTGGCTGGCACGTCTCCTCCCGCCTCGGTGGCTTTTGCCGGAATCGGCCGGGGGCGCAGTCCGCCGAGGTAGTTCAATTCGTTGAGAATATCGTCCACCGAAGTCAGCAACGTCGCCCCGTCGCGGATCAGCTGGTGGCAGCCAGCGCTGGTGCTCTGGTCGATGCGGCCGGGCACGGCAAAAATCAGCCTCCCCTGTTCACCCGCGAAACGGGCGGTGATCATCGAGCCGCCGTTCACATCGGTCTCCACCACCACCACGGCCTCGCAGATGCCGGCCACCACGCGGTTGCGCATCGGAAAGCTCTGCCGGTCAGCCCGCCGGCCGAAAGGGAACTCCGAGAGAATCGCCCCCTGCTCGGCGATCTGCCGGTAAAGCCCGAGATTTTCAGGCGGATAAACGATATCGATGCCGCTACCCAGCACCGCGGCGGTGCGCCCGCCGGCCGACAGCGCCCCCTCGTGCGCCGCGGTGTCGATGCCGCGGGCCAGACCGCTGACCACGCAGAAGCCCAACCGGCCCAGCTCCGCTCCGAGTTTCTTGGCCACCGCCTGCCCGTAAAGCGTCGTGCGCCGGCTGCCGACGATGGCGATACAGGGCTGGGAAAAATCATAACCACCCTTCCGGTAAAGACCGATCGGCGGATCGTGAATTTCCTTCAACAACGGCGGGTAACCCGGATCCCGCGGGGTGATGAAGCCGGCCGCCGCTTTCGCCATCCGCGCTTCCTCTTTGGTCAGGTCAAAATGCTCCCGCCATCCGGCAATCGTAGCGCTGATCACCGGCCCCACGCCTTGCACCGACTCCAGACGCTTGGCACCGGCGGTAAAAACCGCCCGCGGGTCGCCGCCCAATTCGTTCAGGAGGCGGTTGAGCGTAATGGGGCCGATGTTGGGCAGCGCATTCAGCACCAGAAAGGCCTGCTGCTCCGTCATCGCGCTGCTCATGACGGTCAGAGCCTCAACCCCTCATTTAAAAAGTCGAGCAAGTCGGTGGTGCGCACCGCCACGGCTCCCCGCGTCCGGGCGAGGGCGTCCGCCGCCCGGCCATGCCAGACGACCCCGCGGCTGGCGGCCGCCGGCAAATCGGCGGGGGTCAACGCCAGTTGGGCGCCGATAATCCCGGCCAGCAAATCGCCGCTGCCGCCGCGGGCAAGAACCGGTCCGCCAAAGAAGCTGTGCAGGATCCGTCCTCCGTGGGCGATGCGGGTCACCGGTCCTTTGAGCACCACGACGGCGCCGGACTTCCGGGCATAGCTGCGCAAATCCGAGCGGCCGGCAATGCGGGCGAATTCTCCCGCATGGGGAGTGAGCACGAGCCGGCCGCGGGCCGCCTGCACAATCTCGGGGCGCAGCGCGTCGGCGTCGAGCAGCACGGGATGAGGCACCGTTGCGACCAAATCCCGCAGCAGCGCGTGTGATTCGCGATCGTTGCCCAGCCCGGGCCCCATCACCATCGCCCCGGCCCGGTCCAGCCGCTCCAAAAGGAGATGCCGTCCCTCGAGGACCAGTCCACCGGACGGAGTCTCCGGCCAGCCGATCCAGATAGCCTCGGGCACGCGGGCGGCGAACGCTGGCACCAATGATTCCGGCACAAAGGCGGAGACCAGTCCGGCGCCCGCTTTCAAGGCGGCCAGCACGGTCATCAGCACCGCCCCGGGATATTCCCGTGAACCGCCGAGCACGAAGAGGTGGCCCAACTTGCGCTTGTCCGCCCGCGGATCCCGCCAGGTGCGCAAAGGAGCCAACACACCCGAGGTGAGCACCGCGTCAGCCTTGGGCATTTCGGCGGCAAAGAAGCCGAGGTCGAGGTAGCGCAACCGGCCCGCCTTGGGAAGGTCCAGCAGGGGTGCCTTCACGATGCCGGTTGCGTAGGTAAAATCCGCCTGAAAGGCGCCCTCCTCCGTCCAGCCGCTCGGCAGGTCGACGGCAGCACGTAGCGCGACTTGGAGCGCATTCACTTTTTTCAGCACCGGCCGAGCCCGGCCATCCAAGGGTGGCCGGTAACGATAGCCAAAAAGACCGTCCAATGCGACCGCGTAGGTCGCGGCGAGTCCGTGCAGCCGCACGGCCCGGACACGCTCGGGAAATGCCTGTTGGAGTTCGCGCCAGGCGCGCATCGCGTGCGGACGGATCGCTGGCACGCCATAAGCAAAATGGACATCGGCCGCGGCCGTGCTTTCCCGTCGGAGGATTTCTGCCGCCGCAATCAGCGCATCACCGCCGTTGTGGCCCTTGCCCGCAACGACGAGCACGCGACCGCCGGCCGGAAATCCGCCGATCTCGCGAAAATCCTGCAGCACCGCCGCCCCCACCGCCGCGCCGGCCATTTGCATGGCCTGCCACTCCTTGGCCTGATCACCGGCAAACAGCCGTTTCTCCAAGGTATGCGCCCCGGCGCAGGTCAAAATGGGATGGGCGGCCGGAAGCATGGGACCAAATCACGGTGTCTTGGGTTTGTCGCCACCGGGAATGGCGTCAGCCAAGGCCTGCCAGGCATCCTGGCGGCGGGCCCGGAGCCACTCCTCCCGCCGGGCGTCGGTTTCGGTAAAACGCAACGGAGCCTCGTCCGGCACCCCGTAGGCCAGCACAGGCCGCGTCAGCCGCGGGATACTGCGAAAGTAGTGCTCGTCGCCGTTGCGCAGAACTTCGTAGTGACGGGAAAATTGCCGGGTCAGCGGATCCCAAAGCGAGATCTCCGTCAGGTCGTGCGCCCACACCGCATGCGTTCCCCAAGCGGCAAAGACGGCCTCGACCTCGTCCAACGGACGCTCGGGCAGCGGTGCAGGTTTGGCCGCGGGCGGGACAACCGGAACCGGCGGCGGCGGGTCGGGCAACAGCCACATGAAGAGCAGACCCAGCACGAAACCCAGCAGGATCCAAGAAGGGGTCTTGGAGAGGTGCCTCGGCGCCGGCGGTCTCGGTTCGTCTGCTTCCATCGGAGATCAGCCGCGCACGAGCGCGGCCACGGCCATCGCATGGGTCTCGGTGTGGGACAGGGAAACCAAAACGCCGGTGGCGCCGACCTGACGCAGCAGGGCCTGCGCCTTGGCATCCAGCCGCACCAGCGGTTCCTGGCGCGAGCCGTGGTAGATCGAGACGGAGGTCCAGTCGAGGTGCGAGCCGATGCCGGTGGTGAACGTCTTGGACACGGCCTCCTTCGCCGCCCAACGCGCGGCGTAGTGCTTGTGCGGATGCTTGAGACCGGAGCAATAGGCACGTTCCTCCTCGGTGAACACCCGCTGCAGGAACCGTTCGCCATGCCGCTCCAGCACGCCGTGGATGCGTTCGACCTCGATCAGATCGCAGCCGAGACCGAGCAGCACGCCGCCGGGCGGCAGCATCAGATTGAAACCGGCGCTCATGGGTTCATCCGCGCTTTCATCTCGCGCACCGCCGCGG
>JAHCLN010000031.1 GCA_026125215.1 Opitutaceae bacterium | reverse complement strand
GATGGACGACCGCTGGCTGCCGGGGACCGAGGCCGCACAGCCGCAGTTGCGGGTTTTGCCCGGAGCCCAGGCGGCGGAATTTGGTCCGGATTGGCCGCAGATGAGCTTCGAGGTCAGTCCGCAGTCGGACCGCATGGGCATCCGGCTGCACGGCGCTCCGTTGCGGAGAAACACGACCGCCGAGCTGTTTTCCACCGCGGTGGCACCGGCCACCGTGCAGGTGCCGCCCGATGGCCGGCCGATCATCCTCGGCGTGGATGCGCAGACGATCGGCGGTTACCCGCAACTGGCGCATGTCATCTCCGTGGATTTGCCCAAGGTCGCGCAACTGCGGCCCGGCGACCGGGTCCGTCTGCAGCCCGTCGCGCTGGCGGAAGCGCGGCAGCTGCTGTTGGAGCGGGAAGCGCGGCTGCAGTTGCTGCGTCGCGGGCTGGAGGAAAAGTTCCGGTGAAGACCATCGACCTGAACGCCGATCTGGGCGAGGGAGGCGGGCAGGATGCCGTGCTGATGCCGCTTGTCACTTCCGCCAACATCGCGTGCGGCGCCCATGCCGGCGATGCGGACACCATGCGGGCGAGCGTCGAGCTCGCACAGCGACACGGGGTCTCGATCGGGGCGCATACGGGGTTCGTGGACAGGGAAAACTTCGGAAGGGTGGAAAGGCCGATCGGTCCTGCGGAGGTCGCGGCGCTGGTCACAGCGCAGGTGATGCGCCTGCAAGAGATCGCCCAAGCCGCCGGCGCCGTGGTGGGTCATGTGAAGCTGCACGGCGCGCTCTACAACCAGGTGTCGCGCGACCGGGAATTGAGCGAGGCCGTGGTGGCGGCGATCCGGTCCGCGGGAAAGCACCTCATCCTCTATGCGCTGGCCGGCAGCGAACTGGAGAAAGCGGCCCGCCGGGCGCCGGATTTTGCCGTTGTGGCCGAGGCCTTCGCGGATCGCACCTATCAGGCCGACGGCACTTTGACCCCGCGGTCGCGGCCGGAGGCGCTGATTCACTCGCCGGAGGCTGCTGCCGCCCAGGTGCGCCGTATCGTGCGGGAAGGTTTTGTGCGGGCGACCGACGGCACGGATGTGCCGTTGCGGGCCGGCACGGTTTGCGTGCACGGCGACGGCCCTGCGGCGGTGGCACTGACGACCCGGTTACGCGCAGCCCTGGAGGCCGACGGCATCGAACTTGCCGCGCCGCGTGGCTCCGGACAAAACCGACGCACACCATGAAGCCTGCCACGGCCAAAATCCTGCTCACCGGTTTCGAACCCTTTGGCGGGGACTCGGTGAATCCGACCGCCGAAATCGTCGGCCGGCTGCACGGCACAAGTATCGGCGGCCACGAGGTGGTCGGCGTGGTGCTGCCGTGTGTCTTTGGCGAGGCCGTGGTGCGGTTAAAGACGGCGTTGCGCCGCACCGCGCCGCGGCTGGTCATCTGCCTGGGTCAGGCCGGCGGCCGGGCGGAGATCACGCCGGAGCGGGTGGCCATCAACGTGGACGATGCGCGGATTCCCGACAATGCGGGCCGACAGCCGGTGGACGTCCCGGTGGTGCGCGGCGGGCCGACGGCGTATTGGTCCACGTTGCCGGTCAAGGCGATCGTGACGGCACTGCGCCAGCGAGGCATCCCGGCCGCGGTCTCGCAGACGGCCGGGACCTTTGTGTGCAATCATGTCTTTTATGCGCTCATGCACAGGCTGCGCCGGCGGCGGGCCGTGCAGGCGGGTTTTATCCATGTGCCTTGGTTGCCGGCGCAGGGAAAACCGGCCCTGCCGCTGGCGAAGATGACGAAGGCAATCGCGCTGGCGGCGGAAGTGGCGTTGCGCACCCGGACCGATCTCAAGACCACCGACGGCCGGCTGCACTGAGCGCCGGTTTAGCGCGAAGCGAACGGAGTCCCGTCCACGAGAGCAAAAGCGGCGATGACGATGCCACGGATGTCATCCGCCTGCACGGGGAGAAAGTCGGCGCGGCGGTTGTTGAGGCCGCTGGTCCGCCAGCCGTCAGCGGTGCGGGCCACCAGCACATGCGCCAGCGTGCGGTTGTCCGGCGTGCGGAAGATCACCGTCATTCCCCGCTGAAGTTTTTCGTAGGACATCGGCTGAACCACCAGCAGCGTGCCATCGGGATAAAGCGGCTGCATCGAACGTCCCTTGCCTTGGATGACGAAGGCGCCGGGCCGATGTGCGGCCAGCGTGGCGGCCAGCCGACGGGCTTCGCCGACCGGCTTGAACTCCGCCGCGGGAGAATGGGCCACGTAGTGGCCGGAAACATAGGGCTCTGGGGTGGAGCGGGCGAAGGTGCTTTCGGACAGCGCGGCCGCGGGCAAAAATGCCAGGAGCAGCCGGATTTGTTTCGCGCGAAGCACGCGATGAAATTTGGCCGACGCCGGTTGGCTGCAAGCGCGGTCTTGTGAGGTTCATTCCTCAGGCCGCCTGAGGCGGATGCCCCGGTCCGAATGGACGGGGACGCGACGCGGCCCGGCGGTCAGGATTCGCGACGACGGAGCCGCCGGTAGAGAGTGAAGGCGAGGCCCGCACCAATCAAAAGGGCGCCGTAGGTCGAAGGCTCCGGCACCGGCGTAATTTGGGAGTCGTAGCCCTGCCACTGGGTGTCGCTGCCGGCAAAGCCGGTGAAGGTGATCTGGTCCATCGGCGCGGCTCCGCGGAGGTCGAAGACCGCGCCGGCCCACTGTTGCGCAAAGAAGTAGTCCACGGTGTCGCTCCAGTTGGCGATCGTGAGGGAGACCCCGGCGTCGATGATGAAATTGACGACGGAGAGGGTGGAGGCAAGGGCGCTGCCGAAATCGATAACGGAGTTGCCGGTGATGTGCAGGGTGTCGGCGATCAAATTGCTGCCGTTAAGGGCCAGGGTGCCTGCGTCGAGGATGAAGGTGCCGTCGAAAGCGAGGTCGGAGCCGAGGGTGAAGGTGCCGGAGCCGAGTTTTTCAATCGTGCCGCTGCCGGTCACCGAACCGCCGAAGGTCGAGGAACCGGAATAGACGCCGAGGCCGAGATAACCGGAGGTGCCGAGATCAATCAGACCGCTGCCCGCGATGGTGTTGAGCGTCTGGCTCTGGTTGTTCAGGGCGAAGCGGCCGTCGGAGTTGATGGTGACGGTGGTGCCAAGCGCCATTTGGTTGGAACCGAGCAGGACGAGATTCGCCGAGCTGACGGGACCGATGCCATCGCCGACGGCCACGGCGCCGCCGTTGATGGCGATGGCGCTCCCGGTCTTGTTCAACTGGACCGTGCCCTGGTTGATGGTGAGGCCGCCGCCGAAGCCGTTGCTGGTGTTGCCGGCGAAGGTGAGCGTGCCGGTGCCGTTCATGAGGACGGCGCCGTTGTTCACGGCGCCTTGCAGCGTGGTGTTGCCCGCGCCCGTGACCGTGAGGGTGGTGGACCCGAGGTTGAAATCCCCCGTCGCGGTGAGTGTGCCGCTGTCCGAACCGATGGTGGCGGCGGTGCCGACGTTGATGGCGGCGTTCAGGGTGTTGTTGCCGCTGAGGTTGCGCAGCACGCCGGTGCCGCCCAACCCGCTGCCGGAGATCGCGAAGCTGCCTTCCGTGAGGTTGATGCCACCCTGCAGGTGCAGGGCTGCGCCGCTGCTGATGGTGTTGCCCCAGGTGGAGCCGCCCAGCGCGGTGTTGCTGGCGGCGACGATGGCGCCCGAAGTGATGTTGGTGACACCGGCATAGGTGTTGTTGCCGGAGAGGGTGAGGGTGCCGGCGCCGGACTTGACGAAGGTGCCATAGCCGCCGTCATCGGCGATGACGCCGGAGAAAGTGGTGTCGGCGGCGCCGATGGTCGTGAAGGTGCCGGTGCGGATGTTGAGCGTGCCGGCACCGGTCAACCCACCGATGGTTTCGCTCACACCCCAGTTAAGCAATAGCGTGGCGCCGGACGCGATGGTGACATCCGCGGCATCGGGGATGACGTTGCTGGAGTTCAACTGGAGGAGACCGCCGCTGATGGTGAGCGGTCCGGTCCAACTGTTGGTGTTGTTGGTGAGGATGAGGGTGCCGGCTCCCGCTTTGGTGAGCCCGTCGCTGCCGGTGATCTGGCTCCCGACGGTGGCCGTGCGCCCGGTGTTGACGGTAAAGTCGGGCGTGGAATCGCCGAAATTGAGCACGCCGCCGGAAAAAGTGGGCGTGCCCTCCTCGATGGTAATGGCGCCTACGCTGACCGTGCCTGAGACGGTGACCGTGTAGTTGCCGGTGGCGTCGTTGCCGGCGCTGAAGACGGCATGGTTGCCATCATTCCATCGCGCAGTGTTGGCCGTGCCGGCCGAACTGGTGGACCAGTTGCGATTGGGCGCACTGTTGTTGTTTATCCAAGTGCCCGAGGGCGAGGCACCGCCGGCACCGGCGGTGTTGCCGTTTCTGTCCCAGTAGACCGTCGTTTGTGCAATACTTCCGGCAGGCAAACCGAGTAAAATGGCTGCCAAGAATACCGGCAATGGCATGAATGCCATGGCTTTGCGGTAAATCAGGCGCTGGAGTTTGGATTTCATCAATCGGCCAGTGAGGGCACATAATACCCCTATTCGGACTTAGGCAACAGTCGGAATATACCTATTTTTCGTAAGTGATATCACTTACCAGGAACGGTTGATGCCACGATTAGCAAGGGAGGCGATGCCTCCTTGCTCAACCAAACCCTATCACGCCTAGTTGTTAAACCTGAAAAGTGCCACGTCGCCGTCTTGAAAGACATACTCTTTGCCTTCCAAGCGGTATTTGCCGGCTTCGCGCGCGGCGGCCACGCTGCCCAGACGGGACAGATCGGCGTAGGAGACGACTTCCGCCTTGATGAAGCCTTTCTCGAAATCGGTGTGGATCACGCCTGCGGCCTGGGGGGCCTTCCAGCCCTTGTGGATGGTCCAGGCGCGGACTTCCTTTTCGCCGGCGGTGAAATAGGTCTGGAGGCCGAGCAGTTCGTAGCTGGCCTTGATGAGGCTCGACACGCCGGAGTCCGAGACGCCGAGGTCCTTGAGGAATTCCTTCGCCTCCTCGGGCGACAGGTCGATGAGCTCGGCCTCGATTTTGGCGCTGATCGGCACGTAGGCGGCGTCGTGGTGCGTGCGCACATATTCGGCAACCTTTTGCACAAACGGATTTTGTTCGGCCGTGGCGAGATCGCCCTCGGCCACATTGCAGGCGAAAAGCACGGGCTTGGCGGTGAGCAGCTGGAAGAGCTTCATCTGGGCCTTTTCGTCGTCCGTGAGCGCGAGGGTGTTGGCGGATTTGCCGCTGTTGAGATGCGGCTCGAGCTTTTGCAGCAGGGCGACTTCGGCCTGGGCTTCCTTGTCGCCCGATTTGGCCTTCTTCTGCGTTTTCTCGATGCGCTTGGTGACGGCGTCGAGATCGGCGAGCACGAGCTCGGTGGTGATGACCTCGATGTCGCGCACGGGATCGACGCTGCCCATCGTGTGGACGACATCGGAATCCTCGAAGCAGCGCACGACCTGCACGATGGCGTCCACCTCGCGGATGTTGGCGAGGAACTGGTTGCCGAGGCCCTCGCCCTTGCTGGCGCCGGCGACGAGGCCGGCGATGTCCACGAACTCGATGGCGGCGGGAATGACGACGTTGGTCTTGGCGATCTTTTGCAAGACGGCGAGACGCTCATCGGGCACGGTCACGACCCCGACGTTCGGGTCGATCGTGCAGAACGGATAGTTGGCGGCCTCCGCCTTGCGGGAGCGGGTGAGGGCGTTGAAAAGGGTGGACTTGCCCACGTTCGGGAGACCGACGATTCCGGCTTTCATAAAGGGCCGAGGGAGCCGGGGGAGTCGGGGCTTGACAAGCCATTTATCGGGCGGTGTGCTTCCCGGCTTTTCCAATCAAGCATCGTCCAGAAACTCATCACACATGGCACTTAAAATCCGTCTCACCCGCGTTGGCGCCGTCCACAAGCCGCAATACCGCGTTGTTGTCGCCGAAGCCCGTTCGCGCCGCGACGGTTCGCCCGTTGAAAGCATCGGCACCTACACGCCGACCAGCAAGGGCAACCCGATTCAGATCGATCTCGCCCGCGTGGATTACTGGCTGAGCAAGGGTGCCAAGCCCACCGACACGCTCAACGCCATGATCAAGAAGGCCCGCAAGGCCGCCGCGGCCACGGCCTGAGTCCGGATCAGCCGCGGAGACACATACGTCACGGAGCGGCGTTCTCGTTCTTGGAATGACCCGACCCCGGAGCAATCCGGGGTTTTGTTTTGAGCGGATTTCTCTGTGCTCTCCGCGTCTCTGCGGCCATCCTCCACTTCATGCGCATCGACGTCATCACGCTTTTCCCGCGCATGCTCGACGGCTTTCTGACCGAGAGCATCCTCGGCAAGGGCATCGAGTCCGGCCGGCTGGCGGTCAACGTCCACGACCTGCGCCAGTGGACCGCGGACAAGCACCGGACGGCGGATGACCGGCCCTTCGGGGGCGGTGCCGGCATGGTGCTCAAACCCGAGCCGGTTTTTGCCGCCATCGAGCAGCTGCAGACGCCCGGCTGCCGGCGGATCTACCTGACGCCGGACGGCACGCCGCTTTCACCAGCCTTGGCGGAGGAACTTTCCCGGCAACAACATCTTGTCCTGCTCAGCGGGCACTACGAGGGCATCGACCAGCGCATCCGCGACGGTGTCATCGACCAGGAGATCAGCATCGGCGACTACGTGCTCACCAACGGCACCCTGGCGGCGGCCGTCGTGATCGACGCGCTGGCCCGTTTTATCCCCGGCGTGCTCGGGGAGGAAAAGTCATTGACGACGGAAAGCTTCACCAGCAAGCTGCTCGACTTTCCTCAATACACGCGTCCCGCCGAATTCCGGGGCATGTCCGTTCCGGAGGTTCTGCTTTCCGGAAACCATGCCGAAATCGAGAAGTGGCGGCACGCGCGACAGGTGGAAAAAACCCGTCAGGTCCGTCCCGATTTACTCACATAAAGCCACAGCCATGAATCCGATCATCAAAGAAATCACCTCCGCGCAGGTCAAAAAAGACACCCCGGCGTTCCGCGTCGGCGACGGCGTGAAGGTGCACACCAAGGTCCGCGAAGGTGACAAGGAGCGCATCCAGGTCTTCGCCGGCATCGTTATCGCCCTCAAGGGTCATGGCATCCACGAGAGCTTCACCGTCCGCCGCATCAGCTACGGCGAGGGCGTCGAGAAGGTTTTCCCGGTCAACTCCCCGATGATCGAAAAGATCGAGGTGGACCGCCACTCCGAGCCCATGAAGGCCCGCCTCTACTACCTGCGCGACCGCAAGGGCAAGGCGGCCATGGCCATCAAGGAAATGCGTTTCGACAAGAACGCCGCGACCGCCGCCAACTGAGGCGCAGCCATTCCATTTCCGGGCGGACCTGCAACGGTCCGCCCTTTTTATTGCGCAAATTCTGCTTCCCCGCCGTCGGGTGCGATCCTACTTTCAATCTCCCATCATGACGCTGCAAACCCACCTCCTCGCCAAAGCCGCCAACCAAGCCCGCGGGCTTGCCATCGATGCCGTGCACAAGGCCGGTATCGGCCACCTCGGGTTGCCGCTCGGCGCGGCCGAGCTTGGCGCGGTGCTCTATGGGCATGCACTCGTGCACAACCCCGAGCGGCCGCGCTGGCTCAACCGCGACCGCTTCGTGCTTTCCGCCGGCCACGGCTCGATGTTCCTCTACGGCTGGCTGCATCTCTCCGGCTACGACCTGTCGATGGACGATCTCAAGGCCTTCCGCCAGCTGCACTCGAAGACCCCCGGTCACCCCGAGTTCCACGAGACCCCGGGCGTCGAGTGCACCACCGGTCCGCTGGGGCAGGGCGTCGGCAATGCCGTCGGCATGGCCGTCGCGGGCAAGATGGCCGCGGCACGTTTCAACACCCCGGAGCATGAGATCTTCAATTACCATGTCGTGTGCCTCGCCGGCGACGGCTGCCTGCAGGAAGGCGTCGCGCTGGAGGCGGTGTCCTTCGCCGGTCACCAGCAGCTCGACAACCTGATCCTCATCTACGACTCCAACGACGTCACGCTCGACGCGATGGCCGACAAGACGCAGAGCGACAACACCGCGGCGCGCTTCAAGGCCATGCATTGGGATGTGCAGACCGTGGACGGCCACGACATGGCGGCCTTCCTGAAGGCCTTCAACAAGGCCAAGAAGGCCAAGACCGGCCGGCCGCAGCTTATCATCGCGCGCACCGAGATCGCCCGCGGCATTCCCGAGGTCGCCGGCACCGCGAAGGGTCATGGCGAGGGCGGGGCCAAGTTTGCCGACGGCGCCCGCGCCGGACTCGGCCTGCCGGCGGACCAGCATTTTTACGTCAGCGAAGACGTCCGTGCCTATTTCGCGAAGCACAAGCAGCGGCTGGTCCGCGCCTGCAACAAATGGCACCGCACCTACAAGGCTTGGCGCGAGGCCAATCCTGACAAGGCCGTGCTCCTCGATGCCGGGGCCAAAGCACCGAGTGCGGCGCACCTGCTGGAAAAAATCCCCGTTTTCCCCGCCGACGTGAAACACGGCGGCTCGCGCGCCTCGGGGCGCGATGTGCTGCAGCCGCTCGCGGCCGAGTTGCCGCTGCTCATCGGCGGCAGCGCGGATCTCTACGGCTCCACGCTCAACTACATCGCGGCCGACAAAGATTTCGATCCGACCAACCGCGCCGGCCGCAACATCCGCTTTGGCATCCGCGAACACGCGATGGCCGCGATTTGCAACGGCGTCGCCTACGATGGGCTCTTCCGTCCGTCCTGCGCGACTTTCCTGGTTTTTGCCGACTACTCGCGGCCCGCGATGCGCATCGCCGCGCTCGCCCAACTGCCCGTCATCTACATTTACACCCACGACTCGGTCGGCGTCGGCGAGGATGGTCCCACGCACCAGCCCGTTGAAACCGTTTCCGCGCTGCGGCTCATCCCTAATTTCGATGTCATCCGCCCGGCCGATGCCGAGGAGGTGGCCGGCGCCTACGCGGCGGCCTTGGAGCGCACCGATGGACCGACGCTCCTCGCTCTCAGCCGGCAGGCGCTGCCGCTGCTCAACGACATCCCGCCCCACATCCGGCGCGCCGGCGTGCTCAAGGGCGGCTACGTTGCCCTGCAGGAAACCGCGCCGCTCACCCACATCCTCATCGCGACCGGCAGCGAACTCCAATACGCGCTTGTCGCGGCGAAGGAGCTCGGCGCCGGGACCCGCGTCGTCTCGATGCCGTCCTGCTTCCGCTTCGACCGGCAGACCCGCGAGTATCGCGACAGCATCTTGCCGCCGGCTTGCCGCAAGCGGGTCGCGGTCGAGGCCGGTGTGACGGGGCTTTGGTCGAAGTATGTCGGCCTGGAAGGCAAGGTGGTCGGCATTGACCGTTTCGGTCTCAGCGCGCCCGGCGCCCAGGTTTTCAAGGAACTCGGCATCACGGCGGAGGCGGTCGTGGCTGCCGCCCGAGCGCTCTGAGTTTTGGCCTGCAGTCTCCAGCCGGCCGCTCCGCAAGACTCCGGCGCATAAGTCGGACCGGCTGATTGCATAAGCCGTGAGGAATTTTTCGAAAATCCACACTCGGCGCTTGCACTCTTGATTAGCCTCCTAACTATCAGCGGCCTTACAATCATGATGCTAACCAACTGACGCGATGCCCCACCTGCTACTCAAAGATCTGCCGCGCTATGAATGCCTGCTGGAGGCGGCAAAGGAGTTTCCCGATTTGGATCCGTCGGCAGTGGAAGCCTATTTGCATTTGCTGCGGACGGGGGACGAGGTGTTCGGCATCACGGAGCGCAATTTGGCCGATCATGCCATGTCGCCGGGCCGGTTCGGCGTCCTCATGTTGCTGTGGCGCGGCGTGCAGCCGCAGGCGGCGACCTTGATGGGCGCGGAAAACTGCGATTGCGGCCCGCGGACTCCCGCGGGGCTGGCCGAGGCGGCGGGAGTGACGCGCGCGACCATGACGGGCCTCATCGACACCTTGGAGCGGGACGGCTTCGTGAAGCGCGAGCCCGATCCGCACGACCGGCGCATGATGCTGGTTTCCCTGACCCCGGCCGCGATTGAGTTCCTGCGCGGGTTCATGCCCGGCCATTTCCGGGCGATCACGGCGATCATGGGCCAGCTGAGCGAAAGCGAGCGCAAGACCCTCGTGCGCCTCCTGGGCAAGATCTCCCGGCAAACCGCCGAACGGGCCGAACCCACCGCGGCCGCCCCCTGATTTTCCACCTGCTCTGAACCGTAACACCTGCACACCATGCTCAAGAAATTCGCCATTGGTCTGGCCGTTCTGGCCATTTTCATCGTGCCGATCCTCCTTATCAAGGGGCGGCAGTTTGCCCCGCCGCCACCGTTTGAGTTTCCCCCCGAGGTGGTGACTTCCGCCAATGCGGTGGCCGGCGAGTGGGAACAGCTCATCCGGGCGGTGGGCTCCTTGCGGGCCGACCACGGGGTGATGATTTCCAGCGAAGGGCAGGGGACGGTGAAGCACATCGCCTTTGAGTCCGGCCAGATCGTCAAGCAGGGCGACCTGCTCGTGGCCTTGGACACCGATGTTGAGCGGGCCCAGCTGGCCGCTGCCGAGGCCCGCGCGGCCCTGGCGCTCATCAATGTCGAACGTGCGCGGGAACTGCTGGAGCGCAATGCCGTCGCCAAATCCGAATACGATGCGGCCGATGCGGCCCACAAGCAGGCCGTGGCCGAGGTCGCCTCGCTCCAGGCCCAAATCGACAAAAAATCAATGCGCGCGCCTTTTGCCGGTCGCACCGGGATCCGGCTCGTAAATCTCGGCCAGTTTCTGGACCGCGGCAATCCGATCGTCACCCTGCAATCGCTCGATCCGATCCATGTGGATTTTTCCGTCCCCCAGCAGCGGCTCGCCGACATCCGCACCGGCACGGTGGCCCGGGTGACCACCGACGCGCGCCCCGGCGTCGTCTATGAAGGCCGGATCACGGCCATCAGCCCCGAGGTCGATGCCGTTACCCGCAGCGTCCGCGTGCAGGTCACGCTGGCCAATGCCGGCGGGGAACTCAGCCCCGGTCTGTTCGTCAACGTCGAGGTCGTTTCCCCCGAGCGGCTGCCCGTGGTGATGGTGCCCGCGACGGCGGTTTACTACCAGTCCTACGGCGACAGCATCTTTGTGCTCAAGGAGGTGAAGGACGAAAAGACCGGCACGGTGGTCAAGCGCGCGGAACAGCGTTTCGTGCGGCTCGGCGCCACCCGGGGTGACTTTGTGGCCGTGACCGAGGGGATCGCGCCCGGCGAGGAAGTTGCCACCAGCGGCGTCTTCAAGCTCGGCAACGGCACGGCGGTCATCGTGGACAACGCCCTGGCCCCGAATCCCAGCCTCAATCCCCGGCCGAACAATTCCTGATCGGGTCACCGCGTCATCATGAAATTCACGGATATTTTCATCAAGCGGCCCGTGCTGGCCGTGGTGGTCAACCTGATCATCATCATCGCCGGCCTGCAGGCGCTGCTGCCGTCCTTCGTGCCGGCCTTCAAGGGGCTGGGCGGCATCAACGTCCGGCAGTATCCCCGCAGCGACAACGCTGCGATTACCGTCACCACGCCCTACATCGGCGCCAATGCCGAGCTGGTCCGCGGCTTCGTCACCTCCCCGATCGAGCGGGCTGTGGCCGCGGCCGACGGCATCGACTACATCGAGTCGCAGAGCCAGCAGGGCGTTTCCATCGTCCGCGCCCGCCTGCGGCTCAACTACGACGCCAACAAGGCGCTCGCCGAGATCAATTCCAAGGTCAACCAGGTGCGCAACGACCTGCCGCCCGAGGCCGAGTTGCCCGCGGTCAACATCGAGACGGCCGACAACCAGTTCGCCTCGATGTATCTGAGCTTCCGCTCGACCGTGCTCGAACCCAACGAGGTCACCGACTACCTCGTGCGCGTCGTCCAGCCCGCCCTCACGGCCGTGCCCGGCGTGCAGCGTGCCGACATCCTCGGCGGTCGCACCTATGCGATCCGCGTTTGGCTGAAACCCGACCGGCTCGCCGCCTACGGGATCAGTCCGGCGCAGGTGCGGGCGGCCCTCGTCGCGAACAACACGCGTGCCGCCGTGGGCAAGACCAAGGGCGCCTACGTGCAGATCAACCTCACGGCCGACACCGATCTGCAGAGCGTGGACGAGTTCCGGCAGCTCGTGGTCCGCGAGGCGGACGGCGTGATCGTGCGTCTCGCCGACATCGCCGACGTCGTGCTCGGCGCCGAGGATTATGATGCCGACGTTCGCTTCACCGGCGAACAGGCGGTCTTCATGGGCATCTGGCCGCTGCCGAATGCCAACACGCTCGATGTCATCAAGGCGGTCCACGCCGAGATGGAGCAGATCCAAAAGCGCTTTCCCGTCGGTTTCACCAGCGGCGTGGCCTACGACGGCACCAAGTATATCGACAGCGCGCTCAAGGATGTCGTGAAGACGCTCTCCGAGACGCTGCTTGTGGTGGTCGTGGTCATCTTCCTTTTCCTTGGTTCGCTGCGGTCGGCCCTCATTCCGATCGTGGCGATTCCCGTTTCGTTGATCGGCGCCGTGTTCCTCATGCAGGTCTTTGGTTTCACGATCAACCTGCTCACGCTGCTCGCGATCGTGCTTTCGGTCGGTCTGGTGGTGGACGACGCCATCGTGATCGTTGAAAACGTCGAACGCCACGTCCGCGAGGGACGCACGCCGATGGATGCGGCCATCATGGGCGCCCGCGAGCTGATCGGCCCCGTCATCTCCATGGCGGTCACGCTGGCCGCGGTTTACGCGCCCATCGCCTTCCAGGGCGGCCTGACCGGTTCGCTGTTCCGCAAGTTCGCCATCACGCTGGCCGGCGCCGTGCTCATTTCCGGCTGGGTGGCGCTCACCCTTTCGCCGATGATGGCCTCTCGGCTGCTGCACGATGCGAAGGAGGAGGAGCGAGGCTTTGTCGGCTGGGTCAACCACCGCTTCGACCGGCTGCGCGAGTTTTACGGCCGCGTGCTGGAAAACACCCTGCAGGCCCGTCCGGTGGTTTACACGGTGTGGATCGTCCTCACCCTGATGGTGTTTCCGCTCTACATCCTTTCCTCCATGTCCACGGAGCTCGCCCCCACGGAGGATCAGGGCGTCATTTTCGGTATCGTGGACACGCCGTCCAACTCCACCATCGAGCAGAGCAGCCTCTTCACCGCCGAGGTGAACAGCAAGTTCATGGCCCTGCCGGAGTCCGACTACACCTTTCAGATCACCTTTCCGGCGGGCGGTTTCGGCGGCGTGGTCATGAAACCGTGGGACCAGCGCGACCGCGACATCTTCGCCATCCGGCAGGAGCTCATGCCCGGCCTGCATGTCGTGCCCGGCGTGCGCATCTTCCCGGTGTTGCCCGGTTCGCTGCCCGGCGGCAGCAATTTCCCGGTCGAGTTCATCATCGCCTCCACCGCCGACACCCGGGAGGTTTATGAGGTCGCCAAGCAGATCTCGGCCAACGTCGCCGGCACCGGCCTGTTCGCCTTTCCGCCGACGCTCGACATCAAGATCGACGAGCCGCAGGCCCGCCTGCACATCGACCGCGACAAGGTGGCCGCGCTCGGCCTCAATCTCCAGCAGGTCAGCGCCGATCTGGGCATCCTGCTCGGCGGCGGCTACGTGAACCGTTTCAGCATCGACGGCCGCAGTTACAAAGTCATCCCGCAGGTCGAGCGCGCCAACCGCCTCAACCCGGAGCAGCTGGCCGACATCTACATCACAGGTGCGGACGGCGGCCTGATGCCGCTCTCGAACATCGCCACGATTTCGCATTCCGTCGAGCCGCGCTCGCTGAACCGCTTCAACCAGCTCAATGCGGTCAAGCTCTCCGGCATCGCGACGGCCCCGCTCGACGCCGCGCTCAAGGCCCTCGAGTCCGAGGCCGCGAAGATCATGCCCGCCGGCTACACGATCGACTACGGCGGCGAGTCGCGCCAGCTCCGCAAGGAGGGCAGCCGCTTCCTGCCGGCGCTCGCCCTGGCCCTGCTGCTGATCTTCCTCGTGCTGGCCGCGCAGTTCAACAGCTTCCGCGACCCGCTGGTCATCCTGCTCGGCTCGGCTCCGCTCGCGCTCTTTGGCGCGATGATTTTCACCGCGCTGCGGGCCCCGGGCGACCCCTGGACGCCGCACTGGAGCTGGGGTTGGACGACCTCCTGGAACATCTATTCCCAGGTCGGCATCATCACCCTTATCGGCCTGATCGTGAAGCACGGCATTTTGATCGTGGAGTTTGCCAACAACCTCCAGGAGCAGGGCCGCGCCAAGCTCGATGCCATCCGCGAGTCCGCCATGACGCGCCTCCGGCCGGTGCTCATGACCACAGCGGCGACCATCTTTGGTCACATCATGCTCATCTTTGTCACCGGTCCCGGTGCCGCCGCCCGCAATTCCATCGGCCTCGTGCTGGTGTGCGGCATGGCCATCGGCACCTTCTTCACCCTGTTCATCATCCCCTCGGTTTACATGCTGATCGCCAAGGATCACGCCAAGAGCCGCGCCGGGGCTGCGCCGGCGACCGTTCCCGCCCACTGAAAACTTCCGCCATGAAATCGCTCCGTCTTCCTGTCATCACCGCCCTGCTTTGCTTTGGCGCCGGCACCGCCGGTCTGGCGCAGGCCATCGAGCCCTTCCGGTCCGACGGTCAGCCGGATCCCGACTACGCGGTGCCCGACGAACTCAACCTCGACTACGCCCTGGCCTTCGCCTTGGACAACAACCACGCCATCCGGCAGGCCCGCGAGCGCATCCGCCAGCAGGAGGGCGTGCTGATCGAGGTCCGTTCCGCGCAGATCCCCAACGTGTCCGCGGGCGCCAGTTATGTCCGCAACGACGAACAGGTTTCCCAGTCCATGGTCCCGACCGATCGCAGCTGGGGCGTCAACCTGCAGGCCACGCAGGTGGTTTATGCCGGCGGCGGGGTGGCGGCGGCCGTGAAGAGCGCCTCGCTGGCCAAGGAAGCGGCGCTGCTTGATCTGCAGGGTGTTATCAACGAGCAGCTGTTGCTGGTGCGCACACGCTTCTATGCCGTGCTGCTGGCGCAGCAGCGCATCGCCGTGCAGGAGGAGAACGTGAAGCTCCTCGAGGAGCAGCTGAAGGACGTGCGCAACCGCTTCGCCGCCGGCGCCGTCTCCAATTTCGAGGTGCTCCGCGCCGAGGTTGCGCTGGCCAACGGCCGCCCCGCGCTCATTTCCGCGCGCAATGCCTGGCGCGTGAGCATCGAGGAGCTCCGTCAGGTCCTCGGGTTCGTCAATGCCTCCGGCCACAACGTCGCCAAGGTGCCGGAGTTCATCGGCACACTTGAGCCGGGCCCCGAGGTCCCTTTCGATCTCCGCGATGCGCTCAACGCCGCTCGCGCCCAGCGGCCCGAACTGCAACGGCTCGAAAAGCTGGAGGAAGCCGGCCTGGAACAGGTCTCGGTGGCCCGCTCGGGTTATCAGCCCCAGGTGGCGCTGTTCGGCCGTTACGATTGGCTCGGCACCGGCGCTTCCGGCTGGAGCTCCCGCCGCGACGGTTGGACGGCCGGGGTGCAGGCGCAGTGGAATCTTTTCGACGGCCGCGC
This sequence comes from Opitutaceae bacterium, assembly GCA_026125215.1. GTDB lineage: Bacteria > Verrucomicrobiota > Verrucomicrobiia > Opitutales > Opitutaceae > UBA2377. Next base: position 12,945 of record JAHCLN010000031.1, on the reverse strand, counting down.
CACCGCCGGCCGGATCGCCCAGAGCAAGTCCCAGCTCATGCAGACCCGCCTGGCGGTCGAGGAGGCCACGCTGGCCATTGATGTCGAGGTGCGCCGGGCCCACTCCGCGCTCACGGAGGCTTGGGAGCTGGTGGATGCCTCGGGCAAGGTCGTCGAGCAGGCGACGGAAGCCCTGCGTCTGGCCAATGTCCGCTATGGTGCGGGCACGGCCACCCAGCTCGACGTGCTGACCAGCCAGGTCGCGCTTACCGACGCCCGGCTGAACCAGCTGGTCGCCTACTATAATTACAACGTGGCGCTCGCCGCCATGCGCAAGGCCATCGGGCAGGCCGATCCTTTCGTGACGAATTCCTGAAGCGTCGGGCGACCGTTCATCAAAATCGGCGCAACCCGCCGCGGGCGAGCATGTCAGCCTTTGGAGCATGAAACCTGTCCGTTACCTGCTGATAAGTCTGGGCATGGTGGCCGGGCTCGCCGTGGTTGCGGCCGGGCTGGTCTTCAATTCGTCGTTCCAGACTTGGGCGGTCCGCCGCGCGCTGGCTGGTCAGCCCGGAGTGGAGATTTCCCTCCAGCGGGTCTCGGCCGGCTTGCAGCAGGTGCGGGTGGAGCAGGTGCAGGCCCGGTTTCCCGGCGGTTCGCTGCGGCTGCCCGCCGCGCAGATCAACCTGCCGCTGCTGGACGCCGCGCTGCGCGACCGGGTGCAGATCGGCCGGCTGGAGGCGAAAGGCTGGACACTCGACCTCACCACGGCGGATTCCCTGCCAGAACAACCGGTGCCGGTGAGCGTGCAGACGGCCGCAACCACCGCGGTCATGGTTTTTCAGGGCATCTTCCAACAGCTGCAGCTGCCGGTTGACCTGTCGCTTGACGGGATGGATCTGGAGGGCGAAGTCCTTTTCCGCGATGCCGCCTCGGGTGACATTGGCCGGGCGCGCCTTACCGTGCGCGGCGGCCGGTTGGCGGCCGGCCACGAGGGGGCATTCACATTTTCCGGTGTGATCGGGCTGAACGGTGCCGACCAGCGGGTGAACGCCTTGAATGTGCGGGGGCAGGCCACCGCGACGATGGATTCCGCCCGCACATTCGCCCGTCTGGCACTGCAGCTGGACGCCGAGGCCTCAGGTCCGGCTCTGCCCCAGGGCGTGCAGCTCACGCTGGATGCCCGTGCCGCGCGCGTGCCGGGCGGCGAGACCTATGGGCTGAACATCCAGTCGGTCGGCAAACGGCTGGTGGACCTGCAGGCCAATTTTCCCGACAACAGTGCGCGGCTGGGCGGGGTATGGAAGGTGGATGTGCGCGATACGGATGTCGCTCCCTTCATGCTTGGCCGGCCCTTGCCGTCCTTTGAGGCCGTGGGTGCCGGCATGTTCGAGACGGACGCCGGCTTCTCCTACATCCATGCCGCCGGCCGCCTGAAGACCTCGGTCGACCGGTTCGCCGCGCTGCGACCCGAGCTGGCGGTGATCGGTGCTTTTGGCACCCACGGAGAATTCGATGTGACGGTGCGGGATGGCACGGTGCGGATCGAGCGGCTCCAATGGACCGCCACCCAGGCCGCGCCGGTTCTGGCTTTGGAGGCATTGCAGGCCTTCGAATACAATCCCGCCACCGGTGACCTCAAGGTGGCCGACGCCACGGCCGATCTGCTCGTGCTGGAACTGCAGGGCTTGCCGCTGGCCTGGGCCGCGCCGTTTTTGCCCGGTTATGAACTTTCCGGCGGTGCTCTGCGGGGGCAGCTTGTGCTCGGCGCAGGTGGCGGCGGACTCGCCGTGCGCACCCGGGCCCCGCTCATCGTCGATCAGGCGAGCTTGGCCCAGGCCGGTGCCCCGTTGTTGCGCAATCTCGGCCTGAGTCTCCGGCTGGCGGCGGATTATTCGCCGCAGGGCTGGCAGGCCGATGTGACGGAACTGCTGCTCGCCGGTGATGGGCAGGCGCTCGCCAGCATTTCCGCCAAGCTCGGCCAGTTGGCCGGGCCGGATGCGCCGCTCAAGCTCACCGGCCGGCTGGATGCGGCCCTGCCGGGTTGGTTGCGTCAGCCGGTCGCGGCATCAGCTTTATCGGTTGCCCGCGGTCAGCTCGGCGTGGATTTCACCGGCCTCATTGGGAGCCAGTCCGACTACAGCGCACGCTTTGTGGCCGAGGATCTGGCAACCGCGAGCGGCGAGGCTCTGCCTTCCATCCGTGGTGAACTGCGCGCGGCGGTCGGTTCGGGCGGAGACATCCGTTTTGAACTGCCGTTGTTTTTTGTAAACCAAGCGCGCAACCGCCAATCGGATTTGGCGGCGACCGGCACGCTCCGACCCGCGGGCGATGGTTGGTCGGTGGACGCCCGGCTTGGCGCCAACGAGGTCTTCCTCGAAGATGTGCAGGGGTTGGCCGCACTCGCGGGTCCGGCGAGCCCCGCGGGCGGGGTGGCAGACGCGGGCCGTCCATTCTGGCACGGTTTCGACGGCCAGGTCGTGCTGGCACTGAAGCGGCTTCACTATGGCGAGCATTTTGTCGTGACCGATGTCGGCGGAGCCATCCGCCTGCAGGCCGGTGCGCTGCGGCTCGACGGCATCCGTGCGGGAATGGACGGGGGCGGTGCCGCGCGGATCAACGGCGGACTGACATTTGAACCCGCCATGCCCCGGCCCTATGCGCTGAATGCCGATTTGGCGGTCACCGATTTCAATCCGGCCGGGCTTTTCCGCACACTCCAACCCGGCCAGCCGCCCACCGTGGAAGGCAAATTTGACATCACGAGCCGGCTCAGCGGCCGCGCGGCGGAGGTCGCGGACTTGGCCGGGGCGGCGCAGGGCGACTTCACGTTGACCAGCCGCGGCGGCGTTTTCCGGGGGTTGCCAGTCAGCGTGGCCAGCCGGGTAGAAAGCACCGGCCGTATCGCGTCCGGGGTCGCGGCGGTCGGCGGCCTTTTGGGTGCGGTCACCGGCCGTCGGGAATACACGGACATCGGCAGCCGCGCGCAGGCCGTCGCCGATTTGGCCAAGGCGCTCGCGGCGATTCCCTACGACCAGCTCAATCTCGTGCTCGCGCGCGACGAATCGCTCGCCACGACCTTGAAGGATTTCAGTCTCATTGCCCCCGAGGTGCTGCTTACCGGCGTTGGCGAAGCACGCCCACCGGCGGAGGGGCCTTGGTTGCAGTCGGCCCTGGCCATGGAGTTCCAGCTGCGGGCCCGCGGTCACACCGCCGAGCTGCTGCGTTACCTTGGTGCTCTCGAGGAAGGAGCGGACGAGCTTGGCTACACGCGCAGCACGCTTCCGCTCAAGGTTTCCGGCACGATGACCGCGCCCGACACGGGTGAGCTGAACCGCATGCTCGCGGGTTTGGCGTTGGAGAGGTCCGGCGCCGCCGATCTGCTCAACCGGCTGCTGGGCGGCGGGAAATAGGGCGACGGGGAACTCCTTGTCCTCCCGGGCCGGGCCTGCCAAGGTTGGCTCGTGATTGCTTCCGTCGCTTTCCGGAACTTCAAGGCGCTGCGCCACGCGCAGGTGGCCTTGGCACCGTTCAATCTGGTGATCGGGCCCAACGGCAGCGGCAAGACCAGTCTCATTCAGGCGATTCTCCGGCTGCGCAGCTTGGCGCGGCTGCCGTTGATGGAGCATCCGGAACAGCAAGCGCTGCGGGCCGGCGGGCCCGAGATGGAGTTTCGTTTCAATGCGCCGCACGATGCCATCACGGCGCGGCTGGCCTGTGTCTCGGAAAATATTTGCGACCTGCTGGCCGTGCAACCCGCCGGCGCCGCGGGCTGGCCGGACTTGCGGGCGCGCATCGCCACCGTTCGCGCCTTTTTTTTCGACCATTATGCGATGCCACAGCCGGCAAGGCGGAGCGAGGGCGGGGAACTGGCCGGCAACGGCGGCAATCTGGCGGCGGTGCTCGCCGCGCTAAAGGACAGGGACCCCGCGGTTTTCACCCGGCTGCAGGCCGAGCTCACGCGCATCGTGCCCGAGTTCACCGACATCGTGTTTCTCGATCGTCCCGACGGCACCGTTGAGCTGGCGTTGCACCTTGAGGAGGAGCCGCAGCCGGTGACGGCCGAAAATCTTTCCCAAGGCACCCTCTATCTGCTGGCGATGCTGGCCTTGGCCTTCAGCCCGTCGCCGCCGGCGGTGGTGTGCATCGAGGAGATCGACCGGGGCGTGCACCCGCGCATGCTGCGCGAGGTCCGCGACCTGCTTTACCGCCTGAGCTACCCGGCGGAATTCGGCGAAGACCGCGCGCCCGTGCAGGTGATCGCGACGACGCATTCGCCCTATCTGCTGGATTTGTTCCGCGATCATCCCGAGGAGGTGATCATCGCCCACAAGCACGGGCGGGAGGCGCGGTTTGAGCGGCTGGCGGACCGGCCCGACCTGCCCGACCTGCTCGCGGAAGGCACTTTGGGCGACATGTGGTTCAGCGGCATCCTGGGGGGAGTGCCCGAGGAGCCATGAAGCTTGCCCTGCTCAGCGAATCCCCCGCGGACGAGGTGGCGGTCAAGGTGCTGGTGGAGGCGGTGCTTGGCGCGCCAATCCAGCAGGTGCACCCGGCCCTGCGCGCGCGCGGCTGGCCGAACGTCGCGCAGGTGCTGCCCGCCGTTATCCGGCACCTGCATTTCAACACGGCGGCGGAGGGCCTCGTGGTCGTGGTGGACAGCGACGATTCCACCGTGCACACCGAAGCGCACGAGGCACCGGATTATTTTCATCCGCAATGCCGGCTCTGCCAGTTGCGTGCCGTTTTCCGTCAAACCGTGAAAAAACTTTCGCCGCGAAAAACGCCCGGTGGAAGTCCGCGTGTTCTGCGCTGTGTCGGCGTGGCGGTGCCGGCGGTGGAGGCCTGGTATCTCTGCGGACGGGACGACACCGTGAGCGAAGCGGCGTGGCTGGCGGGGCAGGAGCAGGGCCAGCCGCCCTACACCCGCCGGGAATTGAAGGCGCGGGTTTACGGCACGGAGCGGCCATCCCTGCCGCATGAGATTGAGCGGGCCTTGCAGGAAGTGCACCGGCACCGCCGGGACACGCGGCGGCTGGAGGCGGATTTTCCGGGCGGGTTTGGCGCGCTCGCCCGCGATTTGCGGGCTTGGCGCCAACCGGGAGCGCCGGCACATTGAGCGCACCGCCTCATGGCATCGTCCTACGATCTGGAGCAACTGCAGCGCAAGCTGGCCCGCCTTGAGGCCGAGCTGGGCGAAGCCCGGCAGCAATTGGCCCGTTTGACCGCCGCCGGGCCGCAGCCGACGGAGACGGAGGCATCGGCTGCAGCCGCCAACCCGCCGGCGGAACCGCCGCCGTTGCCACCGGTGCTGGTGCCGGTGGCCGAACCGCCGTTGCTGCCGGTGTCCGTGGCGGAGACACCGGCCGCGACACCCGGCGGATTCCGGCTCTGGCTGGAGGGCATCGGGCTCTGGCCGCCGCGCGGTGAGGCCAACACCGAGGCCCGGTTGGGTGCGTGGTGGGCCACGCGGTTGGGTGCGTTGCTGGCGGTGATCGGGGTCGTGTTTTTTGCCGTGTATGTTTCGCGCAACACGCCGCCCGTGGTGAAACTTGCCCAGTTGGTGGCGGTTGCCGCGGGTGTGTTTGTTGCCGGGTTGCGCTTTGAACGCCGGGTGCCGCGTTTCGGTCACGTCATCACCGGCGCGGGTCTGGCCCTGCTGTATTTCGCCTCGTTTGCGGCCTATGTCGTCCCCGCGACGCGGGTGATCGCCGCACCGCCGACGGCGGTGGCCGTGCAACTGGGTGCGGTTGCGGCCGTCCTGGGATTCGCGGCTTGGCGCCGCTCCGAAGGCACGGCGGCACTGGCGGTCGGTCTGGGTTTTGTGACGGTGGCGTTCTCCGTGATGAAGGATCTGGAAACCGTTTCGCTGTGGGCGGTGCTGGCGCTTGCGGCCGGCGCGGTGGCACTTGGTTTTAGGCCGGGTTGGCGCAGTCCCGCGGTGCTGGCGCTGCCGTTGGCATATTTCGGATATGTGGCCCACGGGACTTCGGTCTGGAGCGGATTGCATCCGCCGGTGACCATGGCCGCCCTCTGGCTGCCGTTGCTGGCGCTCTACGGGCTTTTCCTGCTGCGTGCGGGCGTGGAAGCGGCACGCGGCTCGGAGCTGCCGTATGACGACCGGCTCCTGCAAAACCTCAATGCGAGCCTCGCGATTGCCGCGGGCTTCCTGGTTACAGTGCGGGCGTTGCCGGATTCATTGGCGGCCTGGTGGTTTTGGAGCGGCGGGGTCACGGCCGCGGTGGCTCTTTTTTGGCGTTGGTCGGCGCAGCCCGGTTCGCTGGTGCCGGTCGCGGCGTGCAAGGCAGCAGGTCTGCTCGCGCTTGGTGTCTTGACGCACTGGGACGGGCATGTGCGCTGGCTCGTGCTGCTCATGCAGGCCTTTGTGCTTTTGGTGGCGACCCGGTCCACCGGCATCCGCGGACTGCGGATAATGATGACGATGGTCTGGGCATTTTCGCTGCTGCTTTTCTTCCGGACGCAGATGGGCGGGCAGGTCGTGCCCGCGGCCGCCACCGTCGTGTATCTGGTGTTTTCCGCGTTGCTGCTCGGTTTTGACGAGCGGTGGCTGGGCGGCCGGCGGGTCTTCAGCGTGCTGGCCGGAGTAATTCTGGGCGCTTGTGCCGGCTATGCGGCCGGCAGTCTCTGGCCTGCAGGCTGGCTGCCGGCGGGATTGATGGCCGCTGCCGCGGTGGGCGCAGGCGCGGGGCGGGTGGCCCTTGGTTGGCGCGGGCCTTTGGCGACGGCGGGGTTTTTGGTCATCGGGGCCCATCTGGCCATGCTCGGTTACCGGGCGGAGCTTTTCCCCGCGGCTTGGCTTTGGTTGAATGAAGGTGTGCTGCTTGCCGGTGTGATCGCGGCCGGAGGGTGGTTGCGGCACACGGCCTTGGCCGCGGATCCGGGAGCCGGTCTGTTGCGGACCCTGCTGACCGGTGGCGCCGTGCTGGTGCTGCAGGTCGTGCTGGCCAAAGGACTTTCCTCCGGGGTGGCGTTGGCGGCTTCAACGGGGGCGGCGGTTATCCTGACCGGCTTAGCGTCACGGCTGCGTGACTGGCCGATGGTGCCCGCCGGTCTGCTGGCATTGACCGGCGGTTGGTTGGTTTACGGGCCTTTCCGCACCGCGACCGGCGACGGTCCGTGGCTGTTGGCGGCGGCAGCCGGAGCGTGGCTGCTGCCCCTGCTGCTGCGGGTGCTTGAGGTCCGGGGTGCTGTAACCGCAACGGCGGACAACGCGCGCCTGATGGCGGTCGGGCACGGAGTGCTGGCCACCTGGATGACGCTGGTGGCCTTGCATGGAAATTTCTCCGGTGCGGGATTGATCGCTGCGACCGGTGTGGCGGCGGCGACGGTATTCTTGTCGGGCTGGTGGCGTGGGGTGCGGGCGGTTCCGCTGGCGTCATCCGTCATCCTGCTGGCCGGCGCCGGCTGGGTGATGCAGGCGCTGCTGGACGGTGCCGTCTGGGCTAGGAGCTCGGACTGGTCCGCGCTCGGCGCGGTTGTTTTGCTGGCGGCGGTGGCGTTGCTCCTGCCGGTGTTTGCCCGGCGCCGTATCGCGGACTGGGCTGCCGGCTGGCGGCGGGCTGCGCTCTGGCTGCATGGCGGAGGTGCGTTGGGCCTGCTGTTATGGTTTTTCGGCGCCCAGCATGGCGCCGTCCGGCCGTATGCGACGGTGTTGTGGGGCGGGGCGGCGATCCTGCTGTTCGTCCTCGGACTGTTTGCCCGTGAGCGCGTTTACCGGCTGTTCGGGCTGGCCGGACTCGTCCTGTGCGTGCCGCGTGCCTTCCTTGTGGACATCGATTCCACGCTCTACCGGATCGTGGCGTTTGTCGTGCTCGGGCTTGTGCTCCTTTGGGTGGGATTCTCCTATCACCGTTTCCGGCACCTGCTGGTGGAGCCGGACGAAGGTGGGACAGAGCCGCCGAAAACCGGCTGAAATTCTTGCCACGGCGCCTGCGTTGGCGAACGTGGAGGCACGGATATGATACCCCCGCTCACCCCGAAGCGTTCCTACCTGCCAGCCTTTTGGGAGTTCATCGCCTCCGCCATCGCCCGCACGCTTTACCGCGTGCGGTTCCGCGGGGCGGAGCATATCCCCGCCGCGGGCGGCGCCGTCATCATCGCTAACCATCTGTCCTACGTGGACCCCGTGGTGCTGCAGCTGGCCTGCCCACGCCCCATCCGGTTTATCGGGCACACCAGCCTGCGGCACCATTGGTTCTTCGACTGGGTGTTCCGCCTCAGCGGCGCCCTTTCCATCTCGGCGGACAAGCCGATGGAGGCGATCAAGCTGGCGATCAAGGCGGCCGAGGCCGGCGAGGTCGTCGCCATTTTTCCCGAAGGCCACATCTCGCGGACGGGCCAGCTGATGGCGATCCAGCGCGGATTTGAAGTCATCGCCCGGAAGGCCGGAGTCCCGATCATTCCCGCCTTCATCGACGGGGTGTGGGGCTCCGTGTTTTCCTTTGCGGGCAACACCTACCTGTGGAAATCCCCGCGTCTGATGCCCACGCCGGTCTTCGTGCAGTTCGGTGCCCCGATTCCGCACGAGCAGGCCACTCCCGCGCATGCGCGCAAGGTCCTGCTCGACCTCGGGGCCGAGGCCTTTGAAGAGCGGCCGATCCTGCGCCGGCATCTCGGCCGGGAGTGCGTGCGTTCGCTCGCGAAACGGCCCGGCCAGCTGATGGTGGTGGACCGCACCGCCGAGCGCCGGGAGGTGAAGGCCGGCCAGCTCCTGGCCGCCGCCGCCGCGCTGTCGCGGCACCTCAAGCGCACCGTGCCCGAGCACCGCGTGGGCATCGTCCTGCCGCCGGGGGCGGGCGCCTTCATCGCCAATCTGGCCGTGCTCTGCGCCGGCAAGATCCCGGTCAACCTCAACTTCACCGCGGGCCGCGCCGCGCTGGAAGCGAGCATGCGGATAGGCGGCGTGCAGACCGTGCTCTCGGCCGATGCGGTGCGGCAGAAGGTGCCGAACTTTCCCTGGCCCGAGCATACGCTGGACCTGCGTCAGGTCATCGCCGAGATGGGCGGGAAGAAGGCGATCCTGCCCTGGCTGCTCGCAGCCTGGATCCTGCCCAACCAGTGGTATGCCGCGCTGCTCGGGCTGCCGAAGGTCGGCGACCGGGCCGAGGCGGGCCTGCTTTTTACCAGCGGCAGCTCCGGCGAGCCGAAGGGCGTGGCGCTTTCGCACCGCAACATTCTCGCCAACTGCGCGCAGATCTCCTCGCTCTCGATCCTGCCCGAGACCGCTTCGCTGCTGGGCTGCCTGCCCATTTTCCACAGCTTCGGCTTTACGGTCACGCTCTGGTATCCGCTGATCCGCGGCTGCCGCGTGGTCACGGTGCCCAGCCCGCTCGACACGCGGAAAATTATCGACGCGATCCGCGACGAGGAGGCCACCGTGCTCATCGGCGCGCCCACCTTTATCCGGCCGATTCTCCGCAAGGCCCAGCCGGGTGAACTGCGCTCGCTGGAGCTGGTCGTCACCGGTGCCGAAAAACTGCCCGAGGACCTTTACCGCGAGTTCCTGGAGCGCTTTCACCTCGAGATCATGCAGGGCTACGGGCTCACGGAGACCACACCGGCGAGCAACATCAACCAGCCGCATCCGCCCGTCACCACCGAGACCGCGGCGCCGCAGGTCGGCAACCGCCTCGGATCCACCGGCCGTTTGCTGCCGGGCATGACGGTGCGTATCGTGCATCCCGAGACCGGCGAGGAGGTGCCCACGGGCGAGCAGGGCATCGTGTGGTTCAAGGGCGCCAACGTCTTCAGCGGCTATCTCAACGATCCCCAGAAAACCCAGGGTGCCTTCCGCGACGGCTGGTTCGTCACCGGCGACCTCGGCCGGCTCGACGACGAGGGCTTTCTCTTCATCGAAGGCCGGTTGTCGCGCTTCTCCAAAATCGGCGGCGAGATGATTCCCCACGGCACGGTTGAGCAGAAGATCGTCGAGGTTTTCGGCTGGGATGAGTCCGAGGGCTACTCCGCCGTCGTGATGGGTGTGCCCGACGCGACCAAGGGCGAGGCTCTCGTGCTGCTCTGCACCCGCCCGGTCACCACCGAGCAGGTGCGGGAAAAGCTGCTGGCGGCGGGGCTGCCCAATCTCTTTGTGCCGAAGATCATCAAGCGCGTGGAAAAGATTCCCGTGCTCGGCACCGGCAAGCTCGACCTGAAGGGCTGTCGCGACCTCGCGTTGGAGGCCGTGAGTTGAGCGTGACGGCGGAGTAATATTCAGCCGACGGCGCATTGACGGCCGGGGTGCGGCCTGCAACACAGGCGCATCTCCGCCTCCCATGCCCGACCTTATCCTCTCTCCCGCGCAGATCTCGCACTTCCAAACCTTCGGCTTCCTCGCATTCCCCGGTTTGCTCAAGGACCGGATTGAGGAGATTACCCGCGAGTTCGAGGCCATCTTCGCCCGCCGGGGCGGCGGACATGCGGGCCGCCCGCACGAGGGCAAGCAGCGCTCCTGCATCGTGCCGTTTCCCGATCAGAGCGCGGTGCTTTCCGGGCTCCTCGACGACCCGCGCATCCACGGCATCGCCACCGCGCTGCTGGGCCCGGATTTCAACTACATGCCGAGCGACGGCAATTACTACACCGGCGACACGGGCTGGCACTCCGACGGCTGGCATCCGCGGCGGCGGCACCTCAAAATGGCCTTCTACCTTGATCCGCTCACCCGCGACACCGGCTGCCTGCGGGTTATCCCCGGCAGCCACCGGGTGGGGGATGCGTTTGCCCAGTCGTTGCAGGACCAAATTTTCAACTCGGTGCAAAACCTCGGGCTGCACGGGCGCGACCTGCCCGCCGTTGCGCTGGAGACGACCCCCGGCGATCTGCTGGTCTTCAACCACAACCTCAAGCACGCGGCCTTCGGTGGCAACGGCTGGCGGCGGATGTTTACCATGAATTTCTGCGAGCGCTACCCCGAAGCGGAGCTGCCCGACCTGCGCAAATACCTCGAGGGCGTCGCACGCTTCTGGGTTGAGCGTGCCTATGGCGACCTCATGATCAGCACCGCCACGCCGCAGCGGCTGCGGCACCTGGAGCAGGTGATGGCCAACGATGGCCACATTGCGGAACTTTCCCGCAAGGCGCGGATGGAAATGGCGGAGCCTTCGCGCGGCTGATTCCGCAACCGTATTTTCTAACTGGCGGAGTCGGCCCGGGCTGTTGTGGTGGTGACATGAACAACCGGCTGCGCATCGGCATTGTGGGAGCGGGGGCCAACACCCGCGAGCGGCACATCCCCGGCCTGCGCTCCTGTCCGGGCGTGGAGATTGTCGCGGTGGTGAACCGCAGCCGCGAAAGCTCGGAGCGGGCGGCCCGCGAACTGGACATCCCGCGGGTGGGTGCCCACTGGCGTGAGCTGGCTGAATCCGCCGACATTGACGCCATCTGCATCGGCACCTGGCCGTATCTGCATGCCGAGGTGACAATCGCGGCGCTGGCGGCGGGCAAGCATGTGCTCTGCGAGGCCCGCATGGCGATGAACGCAGCCGAGGCGGAGGCGATGAGGGCGGCCCTCGAAGTGGCGCGCCGCCGCAACCCGGGCATCGTCGGCCAGATCGTGCCGTCGCCCTTCACTCTGCCTTATGACCGCACGGTGCGGCGGCTGCTGGGCACCGGTGCGCTCGGCCGCCTGCAGGCCGTCACGCTTGCACACACCCACGGTGGATTGCTGGATCCGCGGAAACCCGTCACCTGGCGGCAGCAGACGGAGCTGAGCGGGGTCAACACGCTCACGCTCGGCATCTATTATGAAGTGCTGCTGCGCTGGCTGGACGAGGATGTTAGGGTCGCATCGGCCGTTGCCGAGACGCTCACCCCGGAGCGGCCCGACGGCACCGGCCGGTTAGTGCCCGTGACGGTGCCCGACCGCGTGAGCATCCGGGGCCGCTGTGCCGGCGGGGCGGAATTCTCGGCCGAGTTCAGCGGGATTGAAAAGGCAGATCCCCGCAACGAGATCATCCTCACGGGCGACAAGGCGACGCTGCGGCTCGACCTTACGGCAGGCGCGCTCTGGCTCCAGGAGCCGAACGGAGCCGCGCGCCGGATCGAGCCGGCGGTTGCGGACCGCGACGAGTGGCGGGTGGAGGCAGATTTTGTGGCCAGCATCCGTCACGGCGTCCCGGTGAGGCTTACGGATTTCGACACCGGCGTGCGCTACATGCGGTTTACCGAGGCCGCCTGGCGGGCGTGGCAACACGGTCCGCAGGGTTGACGGGCATGTTAGGGTGGGACGTGACTTCGCGTCGCCAATTCATCCATGGGCTCGGTCTGCTGACGCTCGGTCTGATTTCCGGCCCGGCCCTTCTTGCGCAGGCCGGCGGCGCGCGCACCCACAAGGTGGTAAAAGGCGATACCCTCTCGCGCATCGCGCAGCGGCATGGAGTCACCGTGGCGGCGCTGAAGGCCCGCAACAACCTGCGGGGCGACCGGATTCTCGTCGGGCAGGTGCTGGTCATTCCCGATGACTCGCTGCTCGCACCGGTAATCGCGGCGACGGCCGGATTGAAAATCCAGCCGCGGCGCTGGCGCTACGTGGTGGCGCACCACAGCGGCATCGAGGCGGGCAACGCGAAGGCCTACGACTCCACGCACCGCCGGCGCGGCATGGAAAACGGACTCGCCTACAATTTCGTCATCGGCAACGGCCGCGATTCCGGCGAGGGCGAGATCGAGATCGGCCCGCGCTGGCTGCAGCAGCTCAACGGCGGCCACGTGCGCAACAGCCACTACAACGAGCACGGCATCGGCATTTGCCTGGTGGGCAACTTCGAAACCCGGCGGCCGAGCGCGAAGCAACTGGCGTCATTCACCGCCTTGGTGGACTGGCTGCGCGAAGAAGCGCCGCTCGGCGCACGACCGAAATTTACCGCGCACCGCTGGGTGGACCGCAACCACACGGTTTGCCCCGGCCGCCACTTCCCCTTTGACGCGATGAAGCGCCGTTACGGCTGA
>JAHCLN010000030.1 GCA_026125215.1 Opitutaceae bacterium | reverse complement strand
GGCTTCAGCAACATGGACCTGCACTAGAGGGAAGCGATGGTGTTAATACAAGTCCGGCATGAGTCCTTTTCAGGTCCCGCCGGTCATCGGGCCTTGCCTCCCGGAAAGACGGGGACTTTTCTCCCGCATTCGCATGCGCCGCATTGATTCGACCCGGCTTGGCCTGTTCCTGCTGCCTTTCATCATCGCGATCACCTTTGCATTCGCCACCCAGCATGTTTGGGAGGATTACTACATCACGTGGCGTTCCAGCAAGAACCTCGCGACCGGGCACGGGCTGGTTTACCATCCGGGTGAGAAGCTGCACACTTTCACCTCGCCCCTGGGGGTGCTGCTGCCGGCGGCCGCCAGCCTGCTCACTTTCAACACTTCCGACGCCGCCGCGCTCTGGCTGTTCCGCATCTGGTCGGCCGCCGGACTCGGCGCCGCCACACTGCTGCTGTGGCAACTGGCCCGGCGCCTCGCCTACGCCCGCTTGGCGGCGGTCCTCATCATCGGCTGGCTGGCGCTCGACTCCAAAATCATCGACTTCTCCATCAACGGCATGGAGACCGCCTTTCTCCTGCTGTTTCTGGCCTGGACGCTGCTGGCTCATTTCAACCGCACGGCCGACGCTTGGAAACATCTCGGCCTGGCCTGGGCGGGCCTGATGTGGACCCGCCCCGACAGCTTCATCTACATCGGCCTCATCTCAGCCGGGCTCTGGCTGTTCAACGATGTCCAACGCTCGGGCCGCGATCGTGGGCAATTGTTCAGGCTGTTTTTGCGGGCGGGATTGCTCACCACGGCGGCATACCTGCCATGGCTGATCTTTGCGTGGGGTTATTACGGCACGCCGGTGCCCCACACGATCACGGCGAAGAGCGGCTTTGGCGATCCCCACACCGTGGCCGGGCTGGTGGAAGCCGTCCTGCGCCTGCCGGCGGCCATGTGGACCGGCAGTGGGTCGATCCACGCCACCTTTCTGCCCGCCTACTACCAGTTCGGCGGCTGGCCGGAGGCTTTGGTCGCATGCGCCCGCGCCATCGCCGCGATGACCGCATTGCTCTGGATTCTGCCGTTTCTGCGCATGGAAACCCGGGCCTCTTCCTTCGCATTTTTCGGCGGCCACGTTTATCTGTCCCACTATCCTTACTTCCCGTTCCCTTGGTATCTGCCCGTTACGACCCTGCTGGCGGTTTTCAGCTGGGGCGGCCTGCTGGCCCAGCTGCTTTCAGCTTCGGCCAAGTGGGAGCAGCTATACCCCGGCTCGCACCGTCACCGCCAGGTGCTCGGCACATCTCTGGTCTTTGTCCTGGCCGTGTTCGCCGCCAACGCCTGGCTGACCTGGCAGTCCGGACGGCTCTTCGCCGCCCAGCAGGAAATCGTCGAGGACGGCAACCGCCGCAAAATCGGCGAATGGCTGCGGGCCAACTCAGCGCCCGGCGACAGCGTGTTCATGGAGCCGCTCGGCTACATCGGCTATTTTTCCGGCCTCAAGACTTACGACATGCCCGGCCTTTCATCGCTCGAGGTGGTCGAGACCAGGCGGCGGGTTGGCAACGGCTGGGAACACGTCATCGCGGAGCTCAAACCGCGCTGGCTCGTGCTGCGTCCGCATGAAGCCGAAGGCCTGGCCAAAACCCGCTTCGACCTGCTCCAAACCGACTATGCTTTTGCCCGGGAATTCTCCGTGGCCGACCGGCTGACCGGGCTGACCCTGTGCGGGCTGCCATACCTGCAGCACGACGCCCGTTTCCGGGTTTATGAACGCCAGCCCGAAAATGCGCAGACGAGGCTGCTGCAGGACGAGAGCGCCTTTCCCATCAGCCGCATGACTTTGGAAGGCCGGGAAGTCACATTCGCCCACGCACCGAGCGCGCTGGTGCGCCATCTCCCGCGCGGGGCCACAAAGCTCACGGTGCATTTTGGTTTTGTGCCCGGGGCCTATACCGACCCGGCCGACCACACCGACGGAGCCGTCTTCAGCGTGCTGCTGATCGACGGAGATAAATCGCAGGAGCTGGCTTCGCGCCTTCTCGATCCGTTTGCCCGGCCCGACGATCGCGGACTCCAGCAATTTACCGTCGCCCTGCCCGCCCGCGGCGAAGGCGCGCGTCTCCTGCTCCGCGCTTCACCCCACAAAACGATCTCCAAAGACTGGACCTGCTGGAGCGAGGTGGAGTTCGAATAACTTCGGCTCCATGGCGCTCAGGGCCACGGCTCAAATTGCACCGCCTGCACGTGCACCCTCACCGGCGGCGCCTTGGCCGCCGGCTCCAAACCAAGCACCAGCCAGCCGCCCGGCTCCGCGCACCAGGTGACAAATTCCATCCGGCCGTCTTCCCGCCGCACCGCCTTGTCGGTGAATACCTCCAGCCGGCAACCGGCAAACCACATGCTGCGCAGCACGGGCAGATCACCGGTCCACCCTTCCGGAACCGCCAGCTCCACATGACCGGTCATTTCCTTGACGATGCCGTTTACACGCAGCCACAGCTCACCGCCCGGGGACAGCTCGATGCCGTCGTTCGTCACGCGGCCGCCGCGCAGCCAGGCCTGTGACGGCCGCCACTCGCCGGGCAGCCATCTGCCCAGAACAGTCTCATCCAGCGCCGCGGCCACCGCCTCGCCGCGGTAAAACCACTCCGGCTTATCCGGTCCTCGCGAATTCACGTGCTCGATCCGCGGCAAGCGCCAACCCGCGCCGGCGCGGCCGGCGAACTCCGGCGGAATTTCCACCGTGAAGACCGTGGGCAGAGAACTGCTGTCCACTTCATATTCAGCGCGCACTTCCTCCTGACCCTCCGGCAGCTCCACCCGCGACCGCCAGCGCTCAAAACGCGCCCCACCGCCCGTCGCATACACGCCAAAGTCGGCCGCCAGCGGACCGTTCGGCGCGCCGGCGGAGCGGCGTAAAACCACCTCGCCGCGCAGCCGGTTGGTGGGGTGATCCAACAGCATCTCGCCCCGTCCCTGCGTCACGCCCAGAAAATAATGGCCCGGTGAAGATTCGAGGTAATCCGCGTCCGACAGGATTTTCCGCGAGTCGGCATTGCCGCCAAAGTTGCGCACAAACTGCACCGGGTGGATCGACACGCACGGATCGGGCGGCAGGCTGTAGACGTAGAAGTCAAAGCCGACCGCCCGCTTGTCGAAGGCATGCCGCAGCCGCGTGATCGCCGCATCCGGCCAGTAGTCCGCCCATTGCAGGATTGTGATTTCTTTGAACAGACCCGTGCGGAGCGCATCAACCAGCCGGGCCTCTTCCTGTATTCCCATGTTGCCGAACACAATGTAGGCGGACATGCCCGGCAGGTGCATCGCCGGCCAGATGCGCGCGAGGCATTCCGTGCCCGTGCCGTAGAAGACGGCCGCGCGTCTTTCCGGGGCGAGACCGCGGCGCCATGCCGCCAGTTGCCGGAAGGAGTCCGCCAGCTCGGGCGGCATTTTCGTGCCCTGAAAATAGGCGAATTCCGGATCGATCTCCGCTCCGTCCACATAGGCCGCACGCGGCGCCGGCGAGTGACCAAACTGTGAACGCTGCCCCAGCCAGGCCGAATGCCAGCCCAGGCAGCCGGTCAGCACCACCGGCAGCACCAACCCGCCGTAAAACCAGCCGCCACGCGCCGGCAGCCCGTAGCCCAGCCACAGCGCCACCAGCAACGCCAGCCAGCCGGCGAGGCCGATGTAAATGATGTCCATGTTGGTCATCAGCAGCACCGCGCCGCCGAGCAACGCCACCGCGGCACAGCCCACCGGCAGGATTCTTTCCACCCACCCGGCCATGCGCCAGGTGTGGCGCAGGATCGCCGCCAGTGTCAGCACCGTCGCCAGCAGGCCCAGGGGCACGAGCTGTGGCAGCGGCAGATATCCGTAGTAGTTGTGCGGAGGTTCGCCCAAAAAACGCAGCGAAACCGACTGCCCCAGCATCTCCGTGCGAATGGATACCGGCAGGGCGATGACATTGTGCCACCAGGTCGCAAATGATGCCCCTGTCCAGGCCATCTCCGCCAATACCGCCAGCGCGGCACAGGCGAAATAGAAGAGCAATGTCGCCAGCGCGCGTCCCCAGCCCGCACGACCTGTCAGCACCGCCCGCGCCGCCCAGGCCGCGCCCAGGCCGAGCGCCATCAGTTGCATGTTGATTTTGTTCATGCCCCCGAGGAACAGCGCCGCGCCGGCGAGCGCATGCCACGGCCAGCTCTCGCGGCGCAGCACCGGCGCCACCGCTCCGGCCCACGCGACCACGATGACCAGCGTCACCCCCCATGGGTTATACCAGAACAGCGTGTGCTGGGTCATCGTCGCGCACACCAACCCGCCCGTCACCAGCACCGTCGCCGGCAGCGGCCAACGGCGGGAGAGCATCCCGAACAGCGCCGCGAGTGCAATGATGCCGGAAATGGCCGCGCCCCATGTCATGCCCTGGAAGCTGCCGCCGCCAATTTTCTCCGCCCAGGCATTGACCAAAAACACGCCCGCCTGCATCGGCGTCACGAAGTCCACATAGGGCTTCTGCCCGTCGGCCAGCCGACCCACCCCGCCGATGATCGCGCCGTAATCATAAAAACTGCGCACATAATCCCGGTTGCGCAGCCAGGGCGCCAGCATCAACACCGCCAGCAGCCCGACCAACAACCAGGCCGGCCATGCGGCGTTTTTTTTGGCAACGGGCGCGTTCTCCATGAAGCCGTGAGAAAGCCGCACCCCGTCAGCCCGTGCAAGTGAGTTCTGCACCCGGGCTCTCCGTGAGATTCATTGCTGACAGCGCCGCGGAAAGCCTTGTTCAATCACGCCCAGTTATGCCGACACCTTTGCCGGAAATCCGCCGCCAATGCGCCGCCCGCCTGCTGGGCCTGCATCAGGCCGCGCATTCCGGCCACATCGCCTCCTCGCTGAGCTGTCTCGAAATCCTCGTCGAACTGTGCTTCGGCCGGATGTCACCCGACGACAAGCTGATCCTCTCCAAGGGCCACGCCGCCAGCGCGCTTTACACCGTGCTCTCACTTTCCGGCCGTCTGCCCGAGGCGGAGCTGGCGACCTTCTATCAGGAAGGCACCTTGCTTGCGGCTCATCCTCCCTGCTCCGGCGCCATCCGGGCCATTCCGTTCGGCACCGGCAGCCTCGGCCATGGGCTCAGCCTCGCCTGCGGCACGGCCTTTTCCACCCGCTATACCGGAAATCAATTCCACACCTACACCGTGCTCTCCGACGGCGACTGCAACGAAGGCTCCACCTGGGAAGCTGCGCTCTTCGCCGCCCACCACCGGCTCTCAAACCTGACCGCCATCCTCGACCTCAACGGCCTGCAGGGCATCGGTCGCTCAAGCGACATCCTCAATCTGGAGCCCATTGCCGACAAGTGGCGCGCTTTTGGTTTCGCCGTCGCCGTCGCGGAAAACGGCAACGACTTCTCCTGCCTCGCCGCCGCGCACGACCGGCTCGCGGCCGAAGCCCGCCCGCGCTGTCTCATCGCCCGCACCGTCAAGGGTCATGGCGTCTCCTACATGCAGGATCGGATGGAGTGGCATTACCTGCCCATGTCCGACGCCCAATACACCCAGGCCGCCGCCGAAACCGGCCCTGTTCACTGAACCATGCGCAAGGAATTTTCCCTATGGGCCGAGCAGTTCGGCCGCCGCGACCCCCGCTGCATCTTTCTGACCGGCGACCTCGGCTACGCCGCATTGGAAAATGTGCAGGCCGCCCTCGGCGATCGCTTCATCAACATGGGCGTGAGCGAGCAGAACATGATCTCCGTCGCCGCCGGGCTCGCGCGCCAGGGGCTGTTGCCCTTGTGCTACAGTATTGCCCCTTTCGCGGTTTTCCGACCTTACGAGCAGATCCGCCTCGATGTCGCGTTGCACAACCTGCCGGTGAAACTGGTCGGCAACGGCGGCGGCTACGGCTACGGCATCATGGGCGCCAGTCATCATGCGCTGGAGGATCTCGCCGTGCTGTCCTGCCTGCCGGACTTTGCCTGCTTCGTCCCCCTCTGCAATTCCGACGTCCCGGCCGCCGCCGATGCGCTCATAGCCCATCCCGGCCCCGGCTACCTGCGGCTCGGCCTGGGACACTGGCCCGGAAATGAACTCGGCCCGCTGCCGGCTTTCGCACCCGTCCGGCCGCTGCTCACGACCTCCCGGCCGAAGCTCACCGTCGCCGGGCTCGGCCCCGTCTTGCTCGCCACCTTGCCCTGGCTGAAGGAAACGGGAGCCTGCGATGTATTCGCCGTTTCCCGGTTGCCCCTCGCCGAGGTTACCGATGCGCTGCGCGCCAGCGTGGAAAATTCCGGCCGCCTCCTGGTGCTGGAGGAACATGCCGCGCGCGGCGGCTTGGGCGAACATCTGGCCGCGCGTTTCGCCACCGCTGGCGTGCCGTTTCAACTCCATCATCTCCATGCCCGCGGTTACCCCAGCGGACGTTATGGCAGCCAGGCCTTTCACCAGCGCGAGTCAGGCCTCGATCCTCTCTCCATCCAAAGCACCGTCCAACGCCTGATCGGCGTCTAGCCACGTCGGCCGCGTGGCATCGTCAACCGTGCGCCTGCCGGTTTTCGCCGGTGCCCGATCCGCTGCGAAAATGCATCACCACCTGCCCGCACATCAGCGTGCGCACCAACGGCACCGATTCCACCAGCCCTTCCATGGCCTTCAACGGCCGGACCATCCAGTCGGGACAGAAAAACGGCACCAGTCCGATATAGGTGTGGGATTGCAGGGTGGCACCGGCCTCCGCAAACCAGCCCGCCAGTTTGGCACGGGTGTAGGACAGCTCCTGATGCTCGCGGTGGTAAGGCGAAATCTTCTCGATGAGCTTCAAGACCGGATTGTAGCCGTTCGGCTCGATGACCAGGATGTCCCTGGCGACCTTGCACATCTGTCGGATCCCCCGGAGCGGGTCCGGGATGTGATGGATAACGCCGCGCACAACGGCCACATCAAAGGTCCGGCCGAGGCTTTCCAAATCGTAGGCGTTGCACACCTGAAACTCCGGCACCCGGCCGCCGGCCGGCGCGTTTTTCCGGCGCGCCACCTCCACCGCCTCCGCGCCGGGCTCCACCCCAAGCACCGTGTCTGCACCGCCGGCAAACAGCTCCGCCGTGTAGGTGCCGTCGCCGCACCCGATATCAATCACCGATTTCCCCGCCAACAGGTTGAAGCCGAACATGGCCGCGTTGATGCGCGCGTTGCTGGTCCTGCTCGAAAGCCGGTCCGTGGTGTAGCTGTAACTGCCACGCTCGCGGGCATCCTGGTCGAAAACTTCATACGATGACGGCTTTGTGCTCATGGGACGCACACTCCTATTTCCCTCCCGGCGTTGCCAACCAATTTCCGTTTCCATGCACGCTGAGGTATGAAAACGCGGCGCAACGACTTGCAAACGGGAGGCGGCCAAGACACCTCGGCCGACCATGTCCGCACTGCGGACCCCTGCCCGGCCGCCGATTTCACCCCCGACAATCTGGTCTCGATTTTGATTCGGCGGAGCCTACGTTGGCTTCACAGTTTCCCCGAAAACGCATGACCGACTCCGCATCGCCCGCCACTCCCGACCTCTGGTCCGACCTTTGGACCGAAGCGGACCGTGATGAAGTCCGGCGGTTGCAAGGCCCCATCTGGGTGGTCGGTGCCGCCGGTTTCATCGGGGCCAAGCTCTTCTTTTCCCTCTCCCGTATCCGCACGGATGTCTACGCCGTGTCGCGGCAGGCGGAGAACAGCTGGCGTTTGCTGCACAGTCCGTATGGCAACCGCCTGAACCTTGACATCACCCGGGCCCAGGAGGTGGTCGAGGCGGTCCGCCGGCATCAGCCCAAGACGGTTTTCAACCTGTCGGCCTACGGCGCCTATGAGCGGCAGAGCCAGGTTCGGCGCATCCACGAAGTCAATTATCTGGGCACGCTCAATCTGGTCCAGGCGTTGGCCGAAACCGGCTGCGATGCTTTCGTGCATGCGGGCACCTCCTCCGAATACGGACTGAATTGCGCCGCCCCCGGCGAGGACGACCGGTTGGAGCCCAACAGCGATTACGCCGTCTCCAAAGCGGCGACCTCCTACCTGCTCGGCTACTACGGGCGCTTGCGTTCATTCCCCAGCACCCATCTGCGGCTCTATTCGGTTTACGGTCCCTGGGAGGAGCGCGACCGTCTCATTCCCACCGTGGTCCGGCTGGGGCTCCAGGGGAAGTATCCTCCGTTTGTCGACCCGGCGATTTCGCGTGATTTCGTCTATGTGGACGACTGCACCCGGGCCTTCGTCAAGGCGGCCCTGACCAGTTGCCGTCAAAACCCCGGCCGCAGCTACAACATCGCCACCGGCACCAAGACCACACTCGCGGATGTGGCGGCAAACGCCCGCCGGCAGTTCTCCATTCCCGCCGAACCCGTTTTCGGCTCCATGTCCGGGCGCAAATGGGACCTCGCCAACTGGTATGGAAATCCGGCCCGCGCCCAAGCCGAACTGGGGTGGGAGCATCGGGTCGGGTTTGCCCAGGGTCTGGACGTCACGGCGGCCTGGGAGCAGGCCGCCGAACCTCATGTGCGCTTCGCCGCCGTCGCACCCAAGACGGAAAAACTCTCCGCCGTGGTGGCCTGCTACCGTGACCACGAGGCCATCCCGCACATGCATGAGCGTCTCACGACCGCTTTCCGCAAACTCGGCGTTGATTACGAAATCATCTTTGTGAACGATCGCAGTCCGACCAATGACGAGGAGGTCATACGCACACTGTGCTCCCGCGACGCCCATGTCATCGGCATCTCCCACTCACGCAACTTCGGTTCGCAAAGCGCCTTCATCAGTGGCATGGAGGTCGCCACCGGCGACGCGGTGGTCTTGCTCGACGGGGATCTTCAGGACACCCCCGAAACGATCGAGTCATTTTACGCGGAGTGGAAAAAGGGGGCCGATGTGGTCTATGGCGTCAGGATCAAACGGCAGGCCGCCTGGCACATGCAGGTGTTCTACAAGGCGTTCTACCGTCTTTTGCGGCGGCTGTCCGACGTGGAGATGCCGGTGGATGCCGGCGATTTCTCGCTCATTGATCGCAAGGTCGTGGAGCACCTCCTCCGCTTCCCGGAGCGCGACGTGTTTGTGCGCGGCCTCCGTGCCTGGGTCGGCTTCAAGCAGACCGGCGTGCCCTATGTGCGCCCCGAACGCATGTTCGGGCGCACGACGAACAATTTCCTCAAGAACATCTGGTGGGCCAAGAAGGCCATCTTCTCCTTCAGCCTCAAACCGCTCCACTACATCCAGGGCATCGGCGTCGTCATTTTCGGTCTGAGCATGGTCCTGTCCGCCTTCTATCTCGCCTATTATCTGATCAATCCCCCGCAAAACGCACCCGGCATCACGACCATCATTCTCCTCGTGCTCGGGCTTGGCGGCATCCAGCTGCTCTCGCTCAGCATCCTCGGGGACTATCTCGGCAAGGTCCTGGAGGAGACCAAGGGCCGCCCCCGCTTTATCCGCGCCCGCATTTTTTCCAGCCGCGGCGAACTCAGCAACGAGGTGGAAATCGGCCGGTATCTCGCCGAGCTCAGGCATGAGCGCAGCAACCGGCAATGCTGATCTCGGCCGTGACCATGCCCGCATCCAAGGAAGCATTCCAGCCGCGCGCGCACTGGGCACCGGACACGCCCGGACGCCGGTTTCTTTACCGCCTGCGTCTGCTGGGCGACCTGCAGACCAACACCATCTACCGCGATCTGAAACGGGAACTCACCGGCTTTGCCGGCAACCTTCTCGATGTCGGTTGCGGCAACAGCCCGTTCCGGCATCTGCTCGACGCCACGCGCACCACCTATCAGGGCGTCGACATCCAAACCGCCGCCGACTTCGGCTATCGCAATCCCGACACCGTCTACTACGACGGCCGGACCCTGCCGTTTGCCGACAATTCCTTCGCCGGCATTCTGTGCACCGAGGTGCTGGAGCACGTGCCCGACCCGGCGCCCTTCGTGCGCGAAGTGCACCGGGTGCTCAAACCCGGCGGGCTTGCCCTCGTTACGATCCCCTGGTCGGCACGCTTCCACTACCAGCCGCACGACTACCACCGCTATACCCCCAGTATGCTGCGTTCGCTCTTTGCGGCATTCAGCCGTTGTGAGATCCGGGCCCGCGGCACCGACTACACCGCCATCGCTTCAAAAATCGTGGTCATCTACGCCCGCAACCTCCTGGGCCTGAAACCGCGCACCTCCTCCGACTGGCTGCTCATTCCGGTCCGTCTGGTCGGCGCCGTGCTGGCCTTCCCCCTGCTGCTTCTCGCCCTCGCACTGGGACATGCCGGCATTCTGTTCGGCTGCGGCTCGGACGACGACCCGCTCGGCTATACGATCATACTTCGAAAATAGGCCATGGCCAACATCGTTGACGAACGTGGCTACAACCAAATTTTTGCCACCAGCCCCGCCCAAACACTGAGGCTGCGCCGGCGCGCCCGGGCCATCATCGCTGCGCTGCCCCGCCGTGCCGGGACCGCCCCCGCCCGCATCCTCGAACTGGGTTGCGGCATGGGCGAGATGGCCCGCCTGCTGGCGGAGGAAACCTCCGCCCGTGTAACCGGCGTGGATCTTTCGGAAAAATTCATCGTCCATGCCCGCAGCACCCACCGCCGGCCGAACCTCGACTTCATGATCGCCGATCTCACCAAGGATTTGCCAGCGGCGAACGAGGAAGGCTACGACGCCATCGCCGGCAACGGCATCCTTCACCACCTTTACCATCATCTCGACGATGTCCTGCCGGCTTTGGGCCGGTGGCTCAAGCCCGGCGGACGGCTGATTTTCTGGGAGCCCAATCTCTGGAATCCTTACGTCTATCTTATCTTTTCGGTTCCCGCCCTCCGGCAACGCGCGAAACTTGAACCCGCCGAAATGGCTTTCACGCCGGCCTTTATCCGGCGCCGCCTGCAGCGCGCCGGTTACGTCAATCTCTGTGTGGCCACACGGGATTTTCTGCTGCCCAACACTCCGACTGCCCTGATCCGCCCCGTCGTCGCAGTCAGCGATATGCTCGACCGCATCCCGCTGTTAAACCGCACGGCCCAATCCCTTTTCTTCACTGCCGACAAGCCCGCCACTGGGAATCAGCTCGAATGAAGCTGCCATCAACCATTCGCTGCCTTGTGCTCCTGCTGGCCCTCGGAGTCATCACGCTCTGGCTGCGTTGGCCGACGTTTGGCTTCAGCCTTTGGAATGTCGACGAGGCGATCCACGCGGCGGCGGCCAGGGTCATCCTGGATGGCGGCGTGCTGTATCGCGATGCCATCGATCAGCGCACCCCTCTGTCCTACTACGCTGTGGCCGCGGTGTTTGCCGCGGCCGGCGAAAACAATCTCTGGGCGGTGCGTGCCTTCATCGCCCTGCTGGTTGCCGGCACCGGTTGCCTGCTCTTTCTGGCCGGCTGCAAGCTGCGCAACCTTGCCGCCGGCATCGGGGCCGGCCTGCTCTATGTTTTGCTCGCCACCGCCGCCTTGTTTCAAGGCGATGCGAATGCCGCCAACACCGAATGGTTCGCGGCGTTTTTTTCGAGTGCGGCAATTCTGGTCTTCCTGTCCGGCGGAACTGCGCCTCCGCCGCGCCGGCTCTTTTTGACCGGCCTGCTTCTCGCCGCCGCCTTTCTTTCCAAACAGCCCGCCCTGCTTGATTTGGCCGCCCCGGCGGCCGCCCTGCTCTACACCGCCTGGCGACAGGCCGGGCCGGTCAGGATCCTGTTGCGGGACCTCGCCGTCTTGGGCGCCGGCTGGCTTGTCCCGGTGGCGCTCACCGCCGCCTATTTCGCGTTTCACGGCGCGCTGCACGACGCGGTGTTCTACACTTGGATCTACAATCTTGCCTACTACGGACCGGAGATCGACCGCACCGGCCGGCTGGCTTCCGCCATGATACCGTTTCAACTGATCGGCGGCGTCCAGCCTTGGCTGCTGGCCCTGTGGGCGGTCGGCGCCCTCGTGGTGCTGCACCGCCTGCTTCAGCGCCAACCCGCGCCCGCGGAAGCTTCCGGCAATCCCGGTTTGATCCTGCTCACCGTTTGGTCGCTCACCGGACTGGCCGGCGCCGCCTCGGGCGGCCGCGGTTTCGACCACTATACGATCCAGTTTCTCGCCCCGTTCTGCCTCGGTGCCGGCTTGGCGCTTTCCCGGCTTGGTCAGCTGGCTTGGTCGCGAACGCTGCGACGCCCCGTCAGAGTGCTCGCGGCACTGTTCCTCATCCTGCTGGCTTATGATGCCGTCACTTCCTCCCTCCGTGCCCGCAACCGGCCCCTGCCGGAGGACCCTTCCCACCGGGTGGCGGCCTACATCAGGCAAAACAGCAATCCTGCCGACCGGATTTTCGTCTGGGGCTTCCACCCCGACATCTACCTGTATGCCGACCGGCGGCCCGCCAGCCGTTTTCTCTACGCTTCGTTCATCACCGGCCTGATTCCCTGGACCAACACCGCGCCCGAACGGGACACCGCTTATGCGATTGTTCCAAGGGCCATGGATACCTTGCTCGAGGAGCTCACGGCCAAGCCGCCGCTCTTCATCGTGGACTGCAGTGCAGGTCCGAACCGTCATTGGCAGAAATACCCCTTGGAAAAATTTCCCGCGCTGCACGCCTTCGTCCGCCAGCATTACCGGCTGGAGGAGCCCCACCAGTTTGTGCCGCAGGGCTTCCGGCTGTATCAGCTTCGAAAGCCGGACGAGCCGGAGGTGGCTGAGACGGAGCCCCCGCTGGCTCCGGATATCACTGCGGCCTTCGAGTTGGGCACGCTCGGCGCACCGCTGACTCCCGTTTTCGCCAGCGCCCGCCACGGAGCCGACGTTTCGGTCACGGAAGGGCGGCTGGAGTATTTTGTTCACGCCCCCTCCACGTTGGTTTATCGGGTGTCTCCCCGTGCGTCCGCCCTGC
This sequence comes from Opitutaceae bacterium, assembly GCA_026125215.1. GTDB lineage: Bacteria > Verrucomicrobiota > Verrucomicrobiia > Opitutales > Opitutaceae > UBA2377. The sequence goes on along the minus strand of JAHCLN010000030.1, from coordinate 15,587 downwards.
AGGGCGGCTTTGGCATCAGAGCCGGAGCCTACGCACCCGACAATCCGGGCTCCACCGACGGCGCGGAATTCATCGTGCGCTGGAAACCGGAAGGCGGTGCGGAGCAAATCCTCTGGCGACGGCTGCTGCGCCCGCGGGAGGAACCGGCGGATCGCGGGCTGCAGCGCTTCCATGTCGCGCTGCCACCGCACCCAGGCGGGGAGCTCGTGCTCGAAATTCATCCGGGGCCTTACGACAACACGGCCAGCGACTGGACATTCTGGAGCGGCCTGATGCTCAAAAATTACCACTAGACGGAGAGCACTCCGGATTCTAATTCAAGCTGTGCAAACCATGGAAACAACGCCCCTTCCGCCCTCCAAACCGACCTGGCTCGACTGGGTTTTTCGCGTGTTGGGCTTTGTCGCGATGACCGCGGTGGCGTTTACGCTCCCCCAGTTCCCCACCCTTGAACTGGATGCCTCATGGCGCATGGCCTTGGGAAAATTCCTGACCGAAGGCCGGCAGTTCGGATCCGACATCGTGTTCACCTACGGTCCGCTTGGCTACGCCATGGGCAAGACCTACTGGGGCGGGCAATGGGCCAGTCTGGTCGGCTGGCATGCGGTGCAGGCCGTGGTGTTCACGGCCATCGTCTTCTGGCACGCCTACCGGCTCAGCGGCTACTCCCGGGTGTTCTTCCTGACGTTCTTTTTCCTCTTCGGCCTGTCCTATCAGGATGCCATGCACCAGTCCATCATGGCGCTGGCCGGCATGGAGCTCATCCGCCGCAGCTCCGGACCGTGGCGCTGGAGTTCGGTCATTTTCATCGTGCTGTTGGCCATCCTTTCGCTGGTCAAATTCACCAATCTCCTGTTCGGCTTTTTCCTCGTGTTGCTCGCCGGCGGCCTGGAGTTCTGGCAGCGCCGCCAGCCTTCCGCCCTGCGGCTGCCGGGACTGTTTCTGGTGCTTTTCCTGCTCGGCTGGATGCTTTGCGGCCAGAACATCTCCAATCTGCCGGCCTATTTCTACAGCTCGTGGCAGATCAGCCAGGGCTATCAGGACGCCATGGGATTCGCGTGCCCGCCGCACCAGCTCTACCTGGGCATGACCGTGGCCGGCCTGATGATTCTTTATCTCCTGATTAATTTCTTCACGAGTCCCGACCTGATCCGCGCCGGAGCCTTGCTGCTGGGTGCCGCGGCCCACCTCTACCTCAACTGGAAGCACGGCTTCATCCGCGCGGACGGCCACCAGATCGGTTTTTATTACGCCGTTCTCACGATTGCAGTCGCCACGCCGCTGCTGCTGGAAGACACGCTCCGCCTGCGCTGGCTGAAGCGCCTGTTGCTGAGCCTCGCAGCTTTGCTCTCCGTTTACAGCATGGAGAACGTGCTGCCCGGGCTTGTCCGTGGCGCGCTGGCGGCGGCACAGGACAAGTTCAACGTGCACGTGGCCTTTGCCCGCGGCCAGACCCACACCCGCGAACTTTACGAAGGCCGTCTGGAGGCCGAGCGCAATGCGGCGGACCTGCGCAAGACCAAGGACAAGGTCGGCGACGCCACGCTGGATGTGCTGGGTTTCGAGCAGGCCGTGGCCATTTACAACGGTTTCAACTACCAGCCCCGGCCCGTCTTTCAGGGCTACTCGGCCTACACGCCCTACCTCGCCAAGCTCAACTACGACTATTTTGCCTCCGAGCGCGCGCCCGAATTCGTGCTCTTCAAGCTCCAGACGCTGGATGGCCGTCTCGCCACCATGGACGACCCGCTGGTGCTGCGCCTGCTCACCCATCGCTACCGCTACCTGTTCTCCGACCAGGGCTACGCCCTTTGGCAGCGCAATCCGGGTCCGTTTGATCCCGCGGCCTTCGAACCCCGGCCGATCCGCTCGGGCACCCACCGGCTGGGCGAGACGATCGACCTGTCCGATATCAACGACCAAAACATCTGGGTCGAGATTGACTACCGCTTCAGCCTGCTCGGCAAACTCCGCCGCTTCCTTCTGCGCCCCCCGCTCGTGCACCTCCACATCACCGACGACAAGGGCGTGGAGTCCGTGCACCGGCTGCCCCAGCCAATCGGCCGCGGCGGCTTCATGCTCAGCCCGGTGATCAACGACATGCTCGACTTCATGCGCGCCGCCGGCGGTGTGCCCTCCCGTCGCGCCGTCTCCATCCGCGTGACGACCGCGAGAGCGGATCGTTTCTTCGTCAAGCGCGACCTCACCGTGAAACTCTCCTCCATGGTGCCCTCGGAAGCCGGCCGGGAGTATTTCAAGGACGCCAACCAGGCGAAATTCCACATGTTCATGCAGGCGCCCATTTCCTACGAGGCGCTGAACCCGCCCAACGAAGACGAGATCGACCGCCGCCGGGTCATGATCATGCATGCCCCCAGCCAGATGATCTTCCAGGTGCCCGCGGGCACGACCATGGTGCACGGCCACTTCGGCTTCGTGCCCGGCGCCTACACCGGCGAAGGCCGGACCAACGGCGCCAACTTCGGCGTTTATTGGACCGACGGCAGCGACACCATGGTGCTCCACGAGCGCTTCCTCGACCCGCTGAACCGGGTCAACGACCGCGGCCTGCAGCACTTCTCGGCACGTTTGCCCAAGGCCACCGGCCATGTGATTTTCCGCATTGATGCCGGCCCCTTCGGGGAGTTTGCGTTCGACTGGACCGGCTGGACCGGCATTGAATTCAAATGATCCACCCCGGAATGTGCCGCTGATGTCTTCGCCTGCTCGCAACCGCTGGTGGCTGTGGGCGGCACTCGCGCTCACCGCCGCAAAGCTCTGGCTGACCCTGGGGCAGACGATCTACGCCGTCGGGCCGGCCATCCATGATGACAAGCTGTTCATCCTGCTGACCGAGCACATCCTGCACGGACGCTGGCTGGGCCCCTACGACCAGTTTACCCTCGCCAAGGGCCCGCTTTATTCCCTGTTCATGGCGGCCAACTTCTGGCTGGGGTTGCCGCTGCTTTTCACCCAGCAATTGCTCTATGCTGCCGCCTGCGCCGCCTTGGTCGCGGCGCTGCGTCCGTGGCTGCGCAACGCGGGCCTGCAATTCGTGCTCTACGCCTGGCTGCTGCTCAACCCCATGAGCTACGATGCCAGCAACCTTACCCGTCTCATGCGGCAGAGCATCTATGCCCCGCTGGGCATGCTCGTGATCGCCGCCCTGATCACCCTCTTTGCCCGGCGCCGGGAGTCTTCGCTCCGGCTGGCCATACCCGCGGTGGGAGCCGGTTTGGCCTTCGGCGGCTTCTGGCTGACGCGGGAGGAAAGCGTCTGGCTGCTGCCCGCCATCGGCCTGATCTGGGCGGGAGTTTTTTTCTCCGTCCGGCGGGAACTCCGCCAACGCTGGCGCCCGCTCGTCATCGGACTCGGCTGTTTCCTCTTCGCCGGCACCCTGCCCGTGCTGGCTGTCAGTTGGCAGAACCTGCGCCATTACGGATGGTTCGGCACGGTGGAGTTCCGGGCGGCGGAATTCAAAAATGCCTACGGTGCGCTGACGCGGATCGCCGTGGGCCCCGACCTGCCCAAGGTCATCGTCACCCGGCAAATGCGGGAAGCCGCCTATGCGGTGAGCCCAACCTTTGCGTTGCTGCAGCCCCATCTCGAGGGCGAGATCGGCATGCATTGGGTCGAGCGGGAGTTGTTTCCCGCCGAAGAACGGCAGATTCGCGGCGGCTGGTTCATGTGGGCGCTGCGTGACGCCCATGCCGCCGCCGGGCTCGCGCCGGACGCCGCAACCGCGCTGCGCAACTATCAAAAAATCGCAGACGAAATCAATGCGGCCTGCGACAGCGGGCGGCTGGCATCCCATTCCGCCAGGTCGGGATTTTTTCCCCAGATCACGCGGGACGATATCGGACCCATCAAGCACACGACCCTGGAATACCTCGACTACTTCGGCGCCTTCCGGGGTTTCACCGCCCATTCGCCCGACAGCGCCGGCGACTACGCCGAGCTTAAGCCATTTCGCGACTACACGGGCACCCATCTCAGTCACGCTCCTCGCTCGCCGGATCCGCTTCCGCCGGAGCAATCCCGGCTGCAGCGCTTGCAGGTGACCACGCTCGAATCGGCCGGCCGCCTGACAGCGGGACTCATCGCCTGGGTCGGGCCCATGCTGCTGCTCATCGGCCTCGCCCGGGCGGCAGAATCCGTGTGGCGGCGACGGGTCACCTTTCTGCTTGGTTTGGCTGCGGCCCTGTTGGTGAGTGTCGGCATCTATCTGGCCGTAAATATTCTCATCACCGTCACCGCATTCAGAAATGTCAGTCCCGGAGCGATGGCGGCGGCCTATCCGCTCTACCTGCTCGCCCTGTTCGCGATCGCCGGCGACGCTTGGAACACATGGATCCGCCCGGCCGCCGGTCCCGAGTCCACCCGCACCCGTCCTCCTTCGCGCTGGCTGTGGGTGGTGGCGGCCGGTGCCGCTCTGGTGGTCTGGGCCGCCCGGCTGGCGGAGATTCACTTCTTCGGCAGCGATGTCGCCCACAACGACCAGTGGTATATCGAGGCGGCGCAGATCATTGCGCCCTGGCTGAACGGCACCCTGCAACTGCGTGATTTTTTTGCGCCTCACTTTGAGCATGTGCCGGTCTGGACCCGTTTGCTTGCCTGGCTGCAGGTGCTGATGACCGGCCGCTGGGATCCGCTGGTGCAGACAACCGTCAACGCCCTGATTCATGCAGTCTTCATCGGTCTGGTCTCCCTTTGGGCGTGCCGGAATCTTCGCCCCGGGCCTGCGGTATTGGCCATGGCGGTGCTGATCCTTGGCGGAGTCCTGCCGCATGCCTGGGAGAACATTACCTGGGGCTTTCAATCCCAGTTTCCCCTGGCCTTGGTTTTCCTCTTTCTGCACGTGCAAGGGACCAGCACGCATCCCGCCGGCACCAAGGGTTGGTGGTGGGCACAGGCGGCTGCGTTTGCGGGATTGTTCACCCTCGCCAGCATGTGGCTGGCGCCATTGGCCATGGTGCTGTCCTGGCTCTGGACCGGGCCGCGGCGTTGGCGCGAACAAAGCGTGCCTCTGTTCATCGCGGCACTCGGTGCGGGAATGCTGGTTTTCATCAAGCTGCAGCAAAACACCGGCGGCGCGTTCTCGCAGCTCGTCGGCTCTCCCCTGGACTTCCTGCATGCCGGGCTGCATCTGCTGGGCTGGCCCAGTGTGCTGCCGGGCGCAGTCGCCATCATTCAGCTGCCGTGGTTGATCCATGCCCTCCGCCTGCGGAACCAGCCGGCCGTTCCGCCGGTTGACCGCATGATCTTCGTGCTTGGCTTGTGGAATTGCGCCCAGGCTCTGGGCCTCGCCGCCGCCCGTGCGGGGGATTCCAATGATTTTGTGTCCCGCTACGGCGATGTGCTTTTTGTCGGCGTGCTGGCCGGAGCACTTGCACTGCCGCGGCTGATCCCTCCATCCGGCCGGTTGCGGACTATCTTCCTGCTTCTCGGCGCGCTCTGGGGTGCCTTGGTGCTCGCCGGTCTTGTGCGGAACAGCACCCAAGGCCACGCCCATTATTTTCACCTGCATGCCGGGCAAAATGCGGAGTTTCGCCGCACCGCGGTGCAGAACTACCTTCAGTCGGGCCATCGCGAATTGCTGGAAAGTGCCACCGCCCGCTCGGTCCTCTGCCAGGAGCCGGATCTCGTAGCCGGCCTGCTCGACCAGCCAAAATTCCGCGCCCTGCTCCCCCGTTCGGTGGATCCGCAATCACCGCCCGATGCGGCCGGCACCGTCGCCCGCCAGCTGCAGGCCCGCTGGGGTTGGCTCCTGGCCGCGGGGCTGTTGGCATTGGGTTTGGGCCTCATCCTGATCGCCCGAGGCGGGACCACGCTTCAGCCGCCTCCCCCGCTGGTTGAAGCGGATGATCCGTGGCGCCTGCGCATCTCGGCGCTTGTGTTGCTGTCGATTCTGAGCCTCGCCCCCGTCTGGCTGGGTTCGCTCGCCGTCAACGCCGAACGCCGCTGGCACCGCCTGCTGGGTGGTGATCGGGCCATCGGAAGGCTCACTTTCGATTTCGTGCACCCCGCTGAATTCGGCCCCGAACGTCTGCAAGGCGCAGCGCCCATCCGTCCTGAGATGCTGCGCAACCGGTTTTACGGCACGGCCCCGCAAGGCCCCGGCTACACCGGCACGGTGATCAGTTCCCCGTTTCTGCTGAACTCGCCGTGGCTGGTTGTGCCCTACGCCGGTTATCCCGTGGGTGACGGCAACGGCCTGCGCATCCGCCTGCTCGATGCGGAAGGCCGGGATACCCAAGATGAAATCGGATGCCACGGCCCCAACGTTGACGGCATCGCCTACTGGTTGGTTGACGTCCGAGAACATCAGGGCCGGCGGGCGCGTCTCGTTCTCTACGACGGACGCGCCGAAACCCAAGGCTGGGTGGCCGCCGCGCCGCCTATCCCGACCAACGATGCTGCGCTCGCTGTGGAACTGGAGCAGGGCCTGCGGAACCAAAAACATGCCGGCATGCATGTTGCCCTCCTGGTCATCGCCGGCGTCGCGCTGATATGCACCGCGGTGAGCTGGACGCAGCGACGCCGGCCGCGCCCCGCACCGCTCGGCTGATGGCGGAATGATTGGCGGATCGCGGAAACGCCCCGAATGGACAGGTTCGGCCACGTTTTGCGGAAACATTTCTGTCTTTGCTCCACCCGGCCCGCTTGCTTTGCTTCCGAACCGTGTCCGTCTCCGCTCCTTCCATCGCCCCTGACCTCGAACTGACCGTGGTCATACCCTGCCTCAACGAGGCTCTGACCATCGAAGGTTGTGTGCGGGAGGCCATGCTGGCCCTGCAATCCGCCGACATCTCCGGCGAAGTGCTGGTGGCCGACAACGGCAGCACCGACGGGTCGCAGTCGCTGGCCACCGCGGCCGGTGCCCGCGTGGTGCCCATCGCCACCAAGGGCTACGGCAACGCCCTGCGCGGCGGCATCGCGGCCGCCCGCGGCCGCTACATCCTCATGGGCGATGCCGACGGCAGTTACAACTTCACCCACCTGCCCCGCTTTGTTGAACGTCTGCGGGCCGGGGCCGATCTCGTCATGGGCAACCGGTTTCTCGGCGGCATCGAGCCCGGTGCCATGCCTTGGAAAAACCGCCACATCGGCAATCCCCTGCTCTCGTTCATCGGCCGTTTGTTTTTCCGCACCGGCATCGGCGACTTTCATTGCGGCCTGCGCGCCTTCTCCGCGGAAGCCTATCGGAAGATGGACCTGCGCACGACCGGCATGGAGCTGGCCTCGGAGATCGTGATCAAATCCGTGCTCTTCGGTCTGCGCGTCGAGGAAGTGCCGACCGTGCTGCGCAAGGACGGGCGCGACCGGCCGCCCCACCTGCGGCCATGGCGCGACGGCTGGCGGCACTTGCGTTTTATGCTGCTCTTCAGCCCGCGCTGGCTGTTCTGGTATCCGGGCATTCTGCTGATGGCGGCCGGCGGCATTCTGGGCGCCGCCCTGCTGCAGGGACCGGTCACACTGGGCCGTGTCACGCTCGACGTGCATACGCTGCTCTTCGCCGCCGTTGCCGTGCTCATCGGCTTTCAGGCGGTTTCATTCGCCGCCCTGAGCAAATTCTTCGCCATCAGGGCGGGATTGCGCCTGCCCGAAGCGGGCTTTGAATCCTGGTTCCGGCATGTCAGCCTGGAGTCCGGCCTCATCCTGGGCGGCATCCTGGTTCTCGCCGGTCTGGCCCTGTCCGCCGGTGCTGTCGGCATTTGGGGCGGCCAGGGCTTTGGCGCCCTGCAACCGACCGCTACGCTCCGCTGGGTCATACCCGGCGCCCTCTGCCTCGTGCTGGGCTGCCAGATGATCCTGACCAGTTTTTTCCTCGGCGTGCTGCGTCTTGATACACGCGACAACAGCGCATGATCGCATTGCGGCGTATTCATCTCAACCCTTGGTGGTGGGTCGGCGCCGGTCTCGCGCTCACCGCCGTCAAACTTTGGCTGAGCCGGGGCCAGGGTGTTTATGCGATCGCGGATGCCGGTCACGACGATCTCCTTTTTGTCCAGTTGGCAGGCCACCTCGCGCGGGGCGAATGGCTCGGTCCCTACAATGAGCTGACCTTGGCGAAGGGACCGTTCTACTCCCTTTTCATGGCCGTCGCCTTCCTGCTGGGGGTGCCGCTCTTTCTCGCCCAGCACCTGCTTTATGCGGGTGCCTGCGCCGCCTTCGTGCAGGCCCTGCGCCCGGCCGTCGTCTCGGCAGCGCTGCGTCTGGCTGTTTTCGCCTTCCTGCTGTGGAATCCGATGACGTATGAGGCTCCCGCCATGGGCCGGGTGCTGCGCCAGCACGTGCAGGGGCCGCTGGCGCTGTTGGTTGTTGCCGGCCTGATCGGCTTGTATCTGCGCCGTGACGATTCGTGGAAACGGCAGTGGCCGTGGGCCTCCGCGGTTGGTCTGGGCGGCGGCGCATTCTACCTCACGCGGGAAGACGGCATCTGGTTGTTGCCGGCGATCCTTTTGCTCGGGGGCGCTTGGATCTGGTCGGCTTGGAAAACCGGCGCGCCCGGCCGGCGGCGTGCACTCGCCATGCTGGCGGTCGCCGTCAGCGGCGCGGTGATGCCGGTCGCCGTCGTGAGCCTGCAGAATCTGCGGCACTATGGGTGGTTCGGCACCGTCGAATTCCGGGCCAAGGAATTCAAGGCTGCTTACGGCGCCATGCTGCGTGTCGAGGCCGGGCCGGAACTGCCCTTCGTTCCCGTCACGCGCGAAGCCCGCGTGACCATGGCCGCCGTGAGTCCGGCTTTTGCCAGCCTGCAGGAGCATTTTGACCAGGGTCTGGCCCGGGGATGGGCCGAAAATTCCTCGTTCCTGACCGGACAACCTGCCGAAGCGGAACAGATCGGCGGCGGTTGGTTCATGTGGGCCGTGCGCGAAGCGGCCATGAAGGCCGGCCATCACCGCGACGCGGCGCATGCGATGCAGTTTTACGACCGGCTGGCCCGGGAGCTCAACGAAGCCTGCGACCAAGGCTTGCTGCCCGCCGGCCCGCGTCGGCACGGCTTTATGCCGAAGTGGCGGCCGGACCTGACGGGGAAGTTTATCCACACGGTCAGTCACTTTTCGGATTTTGTGCTGCGGTTCAGCCGCTTCAGCGCCCGACCGCCGCCGAGCACCGGATCACCGGAAAATCTCCAGCTTTTCCGCGACCTCACCCGTGAACGCTTGTCTCCGCCCGAGGGCGAATTGGATGTGGTCGGCGCCGCCCGTTACCTGCTGAACCTCCGCAAGGTTGAATGGCTTCAATCCACCGGGAAAACCCTGCGTCCCGTGCTGCTCTGGCTGGGGCTGCTGTCCGCGGGACTCTTCGTGCTTCGCACGGTGCAGGCCGTCTTGGTCCGCCGGTGGTCCTACAGCCTCACCGTGGCCGCCGCCGCCGGCAGCGCCGTCGCGGGGTCGGTCTTTTTGCACGCCATGGTCGAGGTCACCGCATTCCCGGTCCTCACGGTGTCTTCCTTTGCCCCGATCTATCCCCTGCTGCTCGTGTTCATCGCCGCCATGTTGCTCGATGCGACCCAGGTTGGAACCTGGCTGCGGACGGGCGCGCCCAAGTCGTTGCCCGAGCCCAAGGCGATCGACATACCGGTAATTCCGCCGAGATTGCGGAAGCTCCTGCCCTGGCTGCCGGCCGTGGCCGCCCTCGCACCCTTCGTCATCTGGCACCACGAATTCCGCAAATTGATCTGGTTCGGAGACGACTTTCTGCTGGTGGATCAAATCGGCGCCATGGGGGTGTGGCCATGGAGCCTGCAGGTTTTCTCCGAAAACTTTGTGCCCCTGTTCAAGGTGCTCTGGGGGCATGCCCTCATGCTGTGCAACGGCAGCTACCTGGTGATGCTCTCGCTGCTGTGGCTCACCCATGCCGCGAACACTGTTTTTCTCGGCCGCCTGCTGCAACGCGCGGGATTCCCCTGGCCGGCCACCACCATCACGGTCGTGCTCTTTGCCCTGACCCCGGCCAACCTGGAGACCTTGGGATGGTCGGTGCAGTGGTCGGCGGTCCTCGCCATGTTCTTTTTGCTGCTGGGCCTCTGGTGGCATGAGCGGGCCGCCGCCGCTCCCGGCCCTGCCTGGCGCACCGCGGCCGTTCTCGCGCTGCTCTCGGCCGCCAGCGCGCTCTCTTTTTCGCGCGGGGTGCTTACCGGAGCCGTGCTGGCCTTGGCGCTGGTTCTGCCCGCCTTGCGTGCCGGCTCACTCTTTCCAACATGGCGCCGCACAGGGCAGGCGGCGCTCTGCCTGCTGCCGGCGGTAATCGTGGCCTTGATCATCAAGTCGCATTCGTCCGGCAACCATCAGAGCCTGGCCGGCCAGTGGGGCGACGTGCTGGAATTCGGTGCCAGCTACTTTCTCTTCAATCCGGGTCACGCCCTGTTGGGCGGCAGCTCGCTCCATCCCATCGTGCTTGTGCTCCTGGCTGCTGGAAAAGTCGGCGTGCTGCTGGGCGGACTCATGATCAGCCGGGACCGCGTGCGCAATCTGCTCTGGGTCCTGCTCGCCTACGATCTGGGCTGCGCCCTGCTGGTCGGCATCGGTCGCCACCACACCGGCTTTCTCGCCGCCCTGAGTTCGCGGTATCAATACAGCTCGTTGGTCGCCACGCTGCCGTTTGCTGGACTGATCGCGTGCTGGCTTTGGTCGCGTATCGCCTCCGGTTCTGTCCGGAACTGGGGTGCCGCCGCGTTGGGTGCCGCACTGGCCGCTTGGTGCCTGGTGGGTTGGCCGGCGGCATTGTCCGGTTTCACCGCCTGGCGGGGCACAGACATGCGTCAGTTGCTCGCTGAACCGACCGTGGACGATCCGGCGGCGACGGTTCCCGCCCTGGAATTCATGCACATCGAGCGCGCGAAGGCGTTGCAACGGGCCTTCAACCTCCATTGATGCCGGCCGTGCCTTTCCTCGACACCATTCATGGCCGTCATGTGTTCCAACGCCGCGTGCGGGTGCTGAGCCAGCATCTCGCCGGGCTTCTGCCGCCCCACGCACAGGTTTTGGATGTCGGTTGCGGGGATGGGCTCATCGCCAGACGAATTCTGGACCTGCGTCCCGACCTGCATTTGCGCGGCTTGGACATCTTTATCCGCCCGCACACCCATGTGCCGGTTGACCGTTTTGACGGGATCACTTTGCCCTTGGCCGATCAGAGCGTCGACTGCGTGATGTTCGTGGATGTTCTGCATCACACGCCCGATCCCATGCGTCTCCTGCGCGAAGCCAAACGGGTCGCACGGCAGGCGATCCTGTTGAAGGAACATGCCCGCGAAGGGCTGCTCGCCGGCCCCACCCTGCGGTTCATGGACTGGGTGGGCAATGCCCGGCACGGTGTCGTGCTGCCCTACAATTACTGGACCAAGGACCAGTGGGAACGGGCCTTTTCCGAGCTCGGCCTTGAAGTCCGCGAGTGGCACGAGCGCATCGGGCTTTACGCCGCCCCGTTGGACCTGATCTTCGGGCGTCGCCTGCACTTCATCACACGACTGGATATCGCAGCAGCTACCGCGGCAGGATCGGCCTGATTTACTTGGCCCCGGCGATGCGGATCACGGCGTGACGGGCCGTGGGCTCCCGCCAATGGGCCCATCGGTCCTTCCAGCGGATCGCGGCACCCGTTTGGTCCACATCGCCGGCCAGGCCGTCGCGAAAAGCCACCCGCGCCCGCACCCGCAGCTCACCGGCCCGGACAGGCGTGAGGGTAAACTCCTGACGATACTCCTGCCCCAAATTGTCCAAGTAGATCATCGGCACCCACTCCGCGTCGCCCGGCTGTTGCGCCTCCACTTGGAAAAAACCGATCCGCTCCCCATGGCGCGCAGAGGTTCCCGCCGCCACCACCACCTGCAAAGATTCTCCTGCCGCGCTCTTTTCCGGCGCCACAATTGTCAGACTGCGCTCCACGGCACCCAGTGAGAACGGCAACCATAGGCAGACTGCGACCATGCCAATCAATCTGCGTGCACAAAACCCCGGTATCATGACGCCAAATTGCGGGTGACCAACCGCCAGCGCAAGCCGCCAAAACAATGAGTCAGCCGGACGGCGGTTGTTTCTACTGGAAATCAGCTCCCGCGGACGGCAGTGTCGGCCACTTGCAAATGGCCAAAACCCTTCTTGTCACCGGCTCCTCGGGTCTCATCGGCTCCGAAGTGTGCGTCTATTTCGCCCGTGAATTGGGCTACACCGTCCACGGCGTGGACAACAACCAGCGCGCCGTCTTCTTCGGCCCGCAGGGCGACACCCGCTGGAACCAGCACCGGCTGGCCCGCGAACTGCCCGGCTTCGTCCACCATGAACTGGATATCCGCGACCGGGCCGGGGTGCTCGCGCTGGTAAAGGCCGTCAACCCCTCGGTGATCGTCCACACCGCCGCGCAACCGTCGCACGACCGCGCCGCCGCCATCCCGTTCGATGACTTCGACACCAACGCGGTCGGCACCCTCAATCTCCTTGAGGCCGCCCGCCAGGCCTGTCCGGAATCTCCCTTCGTGCACATGAGCACGAACAAAGTTTACGGCGATGCGCCGAACGCGATCAAACTGACGGAGCTGGCGACCCGCTGGGATTACGCCGATCCCGCCTACGCGCACGGCATCCCCGAAACCTTCACCATCGACCAGTCGAAACATTCGCTGTTCGGCGCTTCCAAGGTCGCGGCCGACGTGATGGTGCAGGAATACGGACGCTACTTCGGGATGCCCACCTGCGCCCTGCGTGGCGGCTGCCTCACCGGCCCCAATCACAGCGGCGTCGAGCTCCACGGGTTCCTCTCCTACTTGGTGAAATGCAATCTCGAGGGCCGCGAATATAAGGTCTTCGGCTACAAGGGCAAACAGGTGCGCGACAACATCCACTCGCTCGATGTCGCGCGCTTCATGGCCGCTTTCGTCGGCGCCCCCCGCGCCGGCGAAGTCTACAATCTCGGCGGCGGCAAGGCCAACAGCACCTCGATCCTGGAGGCCTTCAAGATCACCGAAAAGTTCACCGGCAAGGCGCAGGTTTACAGTTACGTGGACCAAAACCGGATCGGTGACCACATCTGCTATTACTCCGACCTGCGCAAGATGAAGGCCCACTATCCGGCGTGGGACATCACCCAGTCGCTCGAGGACACGATCCGCCAGATCGTCGAAGCCTGGCAGCGGCGGCAGGCCGGCGCCTGATCAAGCCTGCAGCGTTGCCGGGACCGCCTTGCGCTGTTTCCAGCGGCGGTAGCCGAAGGCGGCCAGGCCGGCGGCCATCAGCATCGCCCCGTAGGTCGAGGGCTCCGGCACCGGCGTGATCCGCGAGTATTGCGTGTCGTATTCCTGCCAGTAGGCCATGTCGCCGTAGCCTTCGAAGGTGATCTGGCTGAGCACCGCCCCGATGTCCGCCGTGTTGCGCACCAGCAAAAAGTCCGTGAAGTCCACCCAGTTGCGGATGAACAGCCGGCTGTCCGCCGTCGCCATCAGCAGGTCGTCCAGGAACAGGAAGTTCGGGTTGCACACGTCGCCGCCGGCAAAGTCGATCACCGCATGGCCTTCGATGGTGAGCACGCCGAGGGTCTCTTTCAGGCCCACGCCGGAGGCGCCGTTGAACTGCAGGATCGTCTCCCCGGTGCCGTAGGCGCTGCCCCGCAGGGTCAGGTCGGCGGTGTTGGCGATCTGTTCGTTCGCATTGAGCTGCAGGATGTCGGTGCCCCGGCCGTCGCCGACGATGAGGTCGCCCGCGATCGCGTTGACCCCGTCGCTCTTGGCCAGCACTAGGGTGCCGTCGTTCACGTAGGTCGTGCCGGTGAAGGTGTTCGCCGCGGTGCCCAGCAGTGTCAGCACGCCGTCGCCGCTCTTGGTCAGCCCGACCGCTTCGCCGTTGTCGGCGATGACCGCGCTGAGGTCCAGGCCGCCGCTGCCGTAAACGTGCGCGATCAGTTCGTCGATCGTCGTGCCCGCGGTCACCGTGCCGTTGGAGAGAATGCTCTTCGTGGCGCCCGTGGCCAGCAGCCCGCCGGAATTGAGCGTCAGCGTAAAACCGCCCGCGTTCACGTCGATGCCGCTGCCGAGCTTGATGGAATTGACGGAACGGTCGGCGGTCAGGGTTTGGTCCGAAGTCGGAGCCACATTGCTGGTGGCCGTCCAGGTGCCGCCTTGGTTCGCCGTGTTGTAGCCGGCGTAGGCCGTGACGTTGGTGTTGTTGCCGGTGTGCGTGGCGAAATCCGCGCCGTTGACCGTGGCATACGCCAGGATGCCGTCATCGAGCGTGGGCGCGGCGCTGAAACGCAGGTTGGAACTGGTGTTGGGCCGGAGGATGTCGAGCGTGGAGCCGGCATTGCGGGCAAGGCCGGCCGAGGTCAGAATCGCCGTGTTGGTGCCGCCGCGCGCCACGTTGACGGTGTTGGCGCTGCCGGCGACCAAAATGATATTTCCCACCGTCTCCGTGCCGTTGGTGCCGTTGCGGCCGAGATAGCTGAAGGTGCCGCCATCCAACGTGATCGTGGCCGTATTGCCAATGCGGTCGTTGTTGTTGGTGCCGCCGGTCGCAGCCAAGCTGGTGCCGGCGTTGTCGAGTGTCAGCGTGCCGCCGCCGGTGACGGTGAAGTCGGTGACCGCGGTCATTGTGCCGCTCACATTGAGTCGCAACTCCGCGCCGTCGATGGCGACGGTGCCGGCGAGCGATCCATTCGCCACGTTGGTATCAACCCGGCCGTCGCCCACCACGGCCAGGTTGCCGTTTGAGATGGCCTGGGTGAAGCGGGCTTCCGCCCGGGTGGCCGCCCCGGCACTGTCCACCACCCGGATGGTGCGGTTGCCACCGCCCAGATTCAGGGCGCTGTCGAATTGCAGCGTGAAATCCGAACTGCGGGAGCCGAGGATCAGCTGGTTGTTTGCGCCGACAAAGTTGGCCGTGCTGCCCCATGTCACCGCCGCCGTGCTGTTGTTGATCCGCACCCTACGGTTGTTACCTTGGGCGGCAAAGCCGCCGTCGCCGGTCCATTGGACATTGGTCCCGCCGGTGCCAAGGGACCGGTTAAAGTTCGCCCCCAGCTCCAGCACGCCGCCGTTGAGCGTGATGTTGGAGTTTGCCGAGATCGTGCCGCGCAGCGCGCCGCCGCGGATCTCCGTCGTGCCGGTATAGGTGTTCGCCCCCGAGATGTTCAGCGTGCCCTCCCCCGTCTTGATCAGCCCGCCGTTGGAAATCACCCCCGAGATCACGCCGTCCACCAGCGCGCTGCCGTTGGCCACCCGGATCTCCCGGTTGCCGCCGCCCAGGTTGATCGCGTTGGTCAGCGTCACCGTCGCGTTGGAGTAATCCGACGAAAGCAGAAGCGCATTGCCCGTCGGCACAAAGCTGCCCGCGTTCCACGTCAGCGTGCCGCCCGCCGTGCCGCCGGAGTTCGTCAGCGTCACCGTGCGGTTGCCCCCGTGCGCGGAGAAGCCGCCGTCGCCGGTCCACTGCACCTGGTCGGCCGCCGTGCCCAGCCGGCGGGTAAAGGTGGTATTGGAGGCAATTTCCAGCACGCCGCCGGCCAGCTGCAGGTTGCCGCCCGAGGCGCCGCCCGTCGCGTAGCCGCCGGTCAGACCGGCTGTGGTCGCGCGCAACACGCCGTTCTCAATGATT
>JAHCLN010000003.1 GCA_026125215.1 Opitutaceae bacterium | reverse complement strand
GCATTTACGCCGACAATGCGGTGTTTCCGGCCAACGTATCCGGAGCACCCTCCATCGCCGGCAGTTTCGGCACCCATCTCACGCCCACGCTCACCACCGTGCCTCTCGGCGCCACGCTGAACATCCGCAATGGCTTCAACATCTCCGGCAGCGAGAACTGGACGACCCATGGCACGCTCCTGGTCGGCGCCGGCAGCAGCTTCACCCGGGGCAGCGGCTTCCTTGGCGGCAACGGCGAGATCCGCGTGCTCAGCGGCGGTGCGATGACGCTCAACGGGAACGGCAACTGGAGCGGTCCGGCCGGTGCCATCATCATCGAGAGCGGCGGCACGCTCAGTCTGGGCAGCCATGCCAACGGCATCAACCGGTTCTACAGCCGCGCTCTCACCAACCACGGCACGGTCCTGCATAACGCCAACTCGGTCGGCCTCAACAACACCACGGTCATCACGAACCACGGCACGTGGACTTCCACGCTGCCCGGCACGGGTCAGGTCGGCGGATTCAGGACCGGTGATGGCCAGCCCAATGGCGGCGAATTCATCAACCACGGCACTTTCAACCAGGCTGGCCTCAACTACCTCGACTGGGGCTCCGGCAATACCGGACCCGGCTTCACCAACCACGGCACGCTCAATGTCCAGTCTGGCACCCTGGCCATCCACAGCCGCGGCACCTTTGCCGGCACCTCGGTGGCGAACATCGCCAGCGGTGCCACGCTGCTCCTGCGCGACGGCACGAACAATCTCAACGACGGCGCGCGTTTCCAAGGCGCGGGCTTGCTGAGCCTCGGCGATGCCGGAAGTCACACGCTTTCGGGCACAGTCCACGCCGACAACGCCTCCTTCTGGGGCGGCGCGCTCCACGGCACGCACACGCTGACCGGCACCTGGAACAAGAGCGGCAGCGGCGGCAACATGGGCACCGCCGGCACCACAACCATCGCCACCGGCGCCACCTGGAACTTCCAGGCCTCGACCAATCTGCATAACCGCACGTTCATCAACGAGGGGGGCGTCACTCGCACCTCGGGCTCCATTGTCCTGAATGCGAACTCAGTGATCCGAAATCACGGCACATGGACGGACGGTTCCGGTGCCGAACTTCAGAGCACCGCGGATCGCGCCGGGCTCTTTGAAAATCACGGCACCTTCATCAAGACCGGCAACAACTCGCTCGATATAAACTATTACAACGGTCCGGTCTTCTCCAACCTCGGCACCGTGGACGTGCAGCAGGGCACCCTGCAGCTGCACCGCAACCTGGCCCAGCATTCGGGCTCCACGTTGACGGGCGGCACTTGGATTGTGCGCAACGGCGCCGCCCTGCATGAATCGTATGCCTCGGGTTACACGGTGAACCAGGCCGACGTGACCCTGCATGGCAGCGCCATCTTCGGCAGCCTCACGACCCTGACCGACAACCAGGGCACGTTGCGCCTGCTCGACGGCAAAACTTTCAGTGCGACTTCCCCGTTTACCAACAGCGGCACGCTCGTCGTCGGGACCGGCAGCAGCTTTGCCACGACCTCGACCTTCGCCAACAGCGGCACGCTCAATCTCCTCGGCAGTTTCTCCGCCACGGGCGGCCTCACCAATACCGGCACGTTCGGTGGCGGCGGCACCTTCACCGGCAGCCTGACTTCCGGCGGGATTATCTCCCCGGGCGAGTCCCCCGGCCTGCTCACCATCACCGGGAACCTTGCCCTCCTCAGCACCTCGCAACTCATCATCGAACTCGGCGGGCTGGTCGAGGGTGTGAGTTACGATCACATCGATGTCGGCGGCACGCTGACCTTCGGCGGAGAACTGGTCGTCAATCTCCTCGACGGTTTCTCCCCGGTCAGCGGCGCGGCATTCAACCTCTTCGATGCCGCGGGCTTCGGCGGGTCATTCAGCTCCCTCATTTTGCCTACGCTGACCGCGGGGCTGTCTTGGGACACCACCGCGCTCTACACCAGCGGCCTGCTAAGCGTGACCGGCACGGCGGTTCCCGAGCCCTCCACCTACGCCATTCTCGCCGGGTTGGCGGCCTTGGCGGTGGCCGTGTGGCGGCGGCGGGCGTCCAAGGTCAATCCATAGTCGCGGTTGGAAACTCCGGCTGACGCTTTGTCCGCGCTTTATCTTTGCGCGGCGGGCCGGCGGCGGTGAGGTTGGAGGCGGTTCATGAAGCGTATGCTGCTGATCATCCTCACCACCGCGTTCCTGGCCTACGGGGCGTTGTGCATGCTGTTGTTTCTCATGCAGCGGCGGATGCTCTACTATCCGGCGTCCTCGCCGGAGGCGGAGCAACGGGCCTACGCCCCGGGCGCGGACTTGGCGCCGTGGGTGGATGCCGCCGGGGCGCGCATCGGCTGGAAGCGCGTGCCGGCGGACGCCACGCAACACTGGCTGGTTTTTCACGGTAACGCCGGGCTCGCCGTGCAGCGGGCTTATTGGGCGGATGCGCTGGAACGGGTGTCTCCCGGGCAGGCGCCGGCGGTTTATATTCTGGAATATCCTGGCTACAGCCGGCGGCCCGGATCACCGACACAGGGTTCGCTCACGACTGCGGCCTTGGCGGCATTTGACGCGATCCCGGGGGCGGCGCGGATTCATTTGCTGGGGGAATCGCTGGGCGGCGCGGTGGCGGCGCAGGTGGCGCGGGCGCGGCCGGAGCGGGTGGGCGGGCTCGTGCTCGTGTCGCCCTTCAACCGGTTGGCGGACGTGGCCGCCCACCATTACCCGTGGCTGCCGGTGCGCTGGCTGGTAAAGGACCGTTGGGAATCGGACTCGGCCCTGCGCGATTTTTCCGGTCCGGTGGCAATCATCGCGGCGGAGCGCGATTCGATCGTGCCGGCGGAATTCTCACGCCGGCTGCACGACGGCATGGCGGGGCCGAAGCGGCTGCACGTCATCCCCGGCGAGGACCACAATTTCTTTGTCTTCGACCAAGCGTGGTTCCGGGAAGCGGTCGCCTTCGTGACCAAGACGGAATAGAACAATTCAGTGGTTAACCGCTAATCTGCGCTAATGGACGCTAATTTTTGGGGAGGAATAATTCCGACCCCAGAATTTTTAACCGCGGATTTCTCGAATGGATACGGATGCTCAATCACAAGCTATCTATCCGTGGTAGCTGTGTAATCCGTGGCTAAGTCCGTTGTGAAAGGGATCTACTTTTGTCCGCCGTAGAGGCCGCCGAAGAAGTCGCCCGGCAGCCAGGCCGGCGGCGCGGGATCATTTGCGATGCGCCGCACCAGTTCATGCGCGAACACCGTGTAGGCCCCCGTGGACGGCCAGTCGATGGGCTGGTTGAGATCATCGTTGGGTTTGTGGTAGCGGCCGCGGAGAAAATCCGACCAAGCGGCGGCGAGGTCCACCGCGGGATCGTCCGAGCGTTGGCCGGTGCTGATGAAGACCGCCGGCACGCCGGTGCGGACGAAGGCGTATTGGTCGCTGCGCACGAAGATCGTCTCCTGCGGCATGAAGTCGGGGCCCACGGTGAAGCCGGTGCCGGCCGCGGCGGTGTGGACCAGTGCGCCGAGAGTGGTGTGCTCCTCGCCCCAGGCCACGATGTCGCGCACCGGCCGGGAAAACAGCGCCATGTCGATGTTCACGTTGGCCGCAAAGCGTTGGACCCGGGCGGGTGGATTGGTCGCCAGATGTTCGGCCCCGAGCAGGCCCTTTTCCTCGGCGGTGAGGGCGGCGAAGAGCACCGGCCGCGCGGGGCGGGGACCGGCGGCCAGCTCCTCGGCGAGCGCGAGGATGATCCCGATGCCGATGGCGTTGTCCATGGCGCCGTTGTAGATGGCGTCGCCCTCCACGGGTGCGCCCATGCCGAGGTGGTCGAGGTGTCCGGTAATGACGACGGGTTCGCCCGCGAGGGCCGGATCGGAGCCGGGCAGCCAACCGAGGACATTGTGGCAGGCGAGCGGGCGCAGGCCGGCGCGGCCACCCAGGGTAATTTCCACCCCCAGGTCGAAGGCCTGTGGTTCGCCGCGCGTGGCGGTGGCGAAGACTTCATCCGGGGTGCGTCCGCTGTGGGCAAACAGCGGCGCCGCGGCGGCGTGCCGCACGGTGCCGCGGGCCCGCAGGGAAGGATGCCCCCCGACCACGCTGCCGTCGGCTGCGAGTAGCCGCATGCTGGGGAAGCGCGAGCTGGCCACCACGATGGCCCAGGGCGAGCGGGACTCGTCGAGCGGGGTCAGGATCGTCACGATCCCCACGGCGCCGCGCGCCACGAGCGCATCGTTTTTGGTTCTTCCGCTGGAGTAGTGGGCCCGCTGGTTGCTGGGGAACTGTGCCGGCGCACCGCTGAGAACGACGGCGATCCTGCCGGTGAGGTCGAGGTCGCCGAAATCATCATGGCCGAGCTCCGGGGCCTGCACCCCGTAGCCGACAAAGACCGCCGGGGCGGTGATCTCGGCTTCGGTCTGGCCGGGGGCCGGGGCGGCGAGCATGTCATTGATGGCGGTGAGGGCGGTCTCGGTATCGGCGTAGCGGACGATCAGGCGGGCGGCCTCGTGGTCCGTCGTGGTTTCAAGAAAGGAAATCTTTTGCAGGTAGCTGCCCTCGTCCGCGCCCGGATCGAGTCCGAGCCGCGCGAATTGGGCGGTTACATAACCGGCGGCGAGCTGATAGCCGCGCGTGCCGGTGCCGCGGCCTTCCATGAGGTCGTCGGCGAGGAAGGTGGCGTGGGCCTGCACGCGCCGCGTGGCGGTGTCGGCGTCGATCGTGGGAATCGGTCCGGCCTGCAGGCTGAGGCCGAGGAGCAGGATGAAGACAATCGGGCGCAAGCGGACGACGGAGTGGGGCATGGCGCCGGAGAAACCATGCGCCGCGCCGGGTCGCAAGCGGCAACTTGCCGGTCCGGCGGGTCAGGCCAGACGGTCGATCACTTCCAGTCCGGGGATTTGCCGGAAGTGGGCGTCGTAGGTGAGCACCGCGGCACCGGTCTGCAGGGCGCACGCCGCGATAAGCAGGTCGGTGGCCGGGATGACGATGCCCTGACGGTCGAGCGACCAAGCAAGCTGGGTGGCCCGTTCCCAGATGGCGTTGACCGTCGTGATGTAGATCATCACGGCGAAGGTCTCACGAAAACGTTTCAACACATGCGGGTTGCTTCGCCCGCGCAGCACCTCGATCTGGACCATGCCGCAGGTGGCGTATTCATACTCCATCGCCTTCGCGCCGAGCTCGACGAAGGGGTCAAGCCCGGCGCGGGTGGCGGTGATATAGAAACTACTGTCCGGCAGGACGAGGCTGGCCATAGGGGGCTTGGTCTGCGGCGACTTGCAGGATCGGACGGTCGAACTCGTCGGCCGGCGTGGGGGCGAACTCGGCCTTCAACTGCTCCGGCGTGAGACCGAGGCCCTGGCTGAGCAGCTCCTTCAGCTTGTGGCGGCGGGCCATCTCGCTGAGGGCAATCTGGACGGCCTCGCGCTTCGTCTTGGCCCCGGTCACTTTCATGACCCGGTCCAAGACGTCCTCGTCGATGTGCATCGTCATTTTCATAGCGCCCAATTGAGTATGGCTCCATGACCATATCACAACACCAAAGTATGGCTATATAGCCATCCTATTGGTTTATATCTATTTAAAAATCACACACTCTCCAGCAGCTTGTTGAGGCGTGCGACCATGGCGGTGGCGTCATCGAGCAGGCCGGCCGAGATGAGGGCGTTGTCGAGCAGCTGTTCGGCGACGAGCTTGGCCTTGTCGGGCGATTCGGTGTGCAGGGCGTGGAGGCGTGTCAGCACGGCATGGCGCGGGTTGATCTCGAGGTTCACGCGCAGGGGCGATTCGGCGCCGTCTTTGTTCATGGCCTTCATCATGCGGCGCATGTGGGGCGACATGAACTTGTCGGCGTTGAGCGCGAGCACAGGCGAGTCCACGAGGCGGTCGCTGGCCTTCACCTCGGCGACGCGCTCGCCGAGCGTGTCCTTGAGCCACTTCGCGAGTTCCTGGGTCTGGTCTTCGGTAAGACCGCCCTCCGGCTTCGGGAGGTCGGCGAGCTTCACGTCGGCGTGGTCGGCCCCGGTGAGCTTCCTGCCGTCGAATTCGCGGACGTTGTTCATCACGTATTCGTCCACGGCTTCGTAGCAGAAGAGCACCTCGAGGTTGCGGGCTTTGAAGCCCTCCAGATAAGGGCCGCTCTCGATGGCGGCGCGGTTCGGGCCGACGAGGTAGTAGATCTCTTTCTGCTCGGCGCCCATGCGGGACACGTAGTCGGCGAGGGAGGTGGTCTTGCCTTTCTCGGTGAGCGAGGACTCGAAGCGGAGCAGCTTCACGAGCTGGTCCTTGTGGGTGAAGTCCATCGCGGCGCCTTCCTTCAGGAAGATGCCGAACTCGGCGTAGAACTCGTTGTAGCCGTCGAGGCGGTTTTTGGCCTCCTCCTCGAGGAACTTGAGGAAGCGTTTGGTGATGACCTTGTTGAGCTTCTCGATGAGGGCCTTGTCCTGCATCGTCTCGCGCGAGATGTTCAACGGCAGGTCCTCGCTGTCCACGACGCCCTTGAGGAAGCGCAGCCACTCGGGCAGGAGCAGCTTGGGCTTGGCGTCGATGAGCACCTTGCGGCAGTAGAGCGAGACGCTGGGCTCCAGCCGGGCGAAGCCGAGCTTCTCGGTGTTTTCCTTCGGGACGAAGAGCAGGGCGTTGATGGCCAGCGGGGCGTCGGCGCTGAAATGCAGCCGCAGGCGGGGCTCGTCGTAGGCGTGGGCCTGGAACTTGTAGAACTCGGTGTATTCCTCGTCCTTGATCTCGTTCTTGTTGCGGAGCCAGAGGGCCTGGACGGTGTTGATGCGCTTGCCGTTGAGGTTGATCGGGAACGAGACAAAGGCGCTGTAGCGCTCGAGGATTTCCTTCACCTTCCAGTCGGTGGCAAAATCCCCGGCATCGTCCTTGAGCTGGATGACAATCTTGGTGCCGCGGCGCTCGCCTTCGCTGGGTTCGATCTCGTAGCTGCCCGAGCCGTCGCTGGTCCACACGTGGCCGGGTTCGTCTTGCTTCCAGGAGCGGGAGTAAACCTTCACGGACTGGGCGACCATGAACGCGGAGTAGAAGCCGACGCCGAACTGGCCGATGAGGTTGCTGTTTTTGGCGCCACCTTCACCGAGGGCCTTGAGGAACTGCTTGGAGCCGGAGTGTGCGATGGTGCCGAGGTTTTTGACCAGCTCGTCGCGGGTCATGCCGATGCCGAAGTCCTGGATGGTGATGGTCTTCGCCTTGTCGTCGGTCGTGACGTTGATCTCCAGGTCGAGCTGCTCGTCAAAGATGTTCTTCTCGGTCAGCCGCGTGTGGCGCAGTTTTTCCAGCGCATCGGAAGCGTTGGAGACGAGCTCGCGCACAAAGATTTCCTTCTCCGTGTAGAGCGAGTGAATGACGATATCGAGCAGCTGCTTGATCTCGGCTTGGAACTCGAATTTCTGCGGTGTGGTGGTGGACATAGGCAGGATGGAATCAGGGATTGGGCGATGAAGAAACCGCCAGTTTATCACCCGTGGCGGAAAATCAAGCGGCGGATTGCCGGAAAAGTTCTCCGGTTCAGGCGTGCCGGTCGGCCGGTCTGGGGTGGCCGCCTGGACCCCGGCCGTCGGTGCGGGTGGAAACCCGGGCCAGCGGCTCGAAGGCGCAATTGATGCCCTGCGGGGTAACGGTAAAGACTTGGAAACCCAGCGTCGCGTCGCCATCCGGCCAGCGTTGGGGCCACTGGGTGAAGGCCGTGGCGGCGCCGAAGCAATAGGTGATGCCGTCGAAGGTCAGCGGGGGCCGGCGGCAGTGGATGTGCCCGCTGAGCACGTGGGTGACGCCGGCGCGGCGGTAGGCGTCGATCAGGCGCCGCCGCGGCCCGGGATCGATGGAGAAATACCAGTCAAGATACTGGCCGGCGTCGGCGAGGTCACGGGGCGGGTCTGCCGGCGTATCGGTGAACAACGGATAATGGTTCAGCATCACATGTCGGGAGGCACGCGGCAGGGCGGCGAGGCCGTCCAGCCACGCGTCGAGCGCGTGCGCGGAGGGCAGGGCGGTGCCGGCGATGGCCTCATAGCAGCCGCTGAAACGCACGTCGCGATGGACGAAACTCCAGGTGAGCGGGCCGATGGCGGCGGTGTAGACGTCGAGCTGGGCCTGGGTGACGTTGCAGGCCACGTCGTCGCGGTCGGGACGTGCGCCTTGGCGGTCGGCGTGCTTGTTGCCGGTGTCCATGTTGCCGGGGATGCAGTGCCACGGGATCCCGAGCGCATCGAGCGCGGCCCGGCTCCCGGCGAACTCGTAGCCGTTCAGGTTGCCGTCGCGGGTGATGTCGCCGCCGACCAGCACGAGGTCGGGGGCGAGCGCCCGGATCTGGCCGGCGGCGGTCGCCCAGTTTTCACCATAAGCCGGGTTGAACCGGTAGGACCGGGGCGAGCCCAGGTGGATGTCGGTGACGTGGACGAAGCGCCAGGCGGACATGACGGGACGATCGGAGAGTCGCTCCGGCGGCGGCCGCGGGAGAACGCGCCGGGCGCCTCAGCGCTTGCCGGCCTCGTCCTCGTCGAGCGGTTCGATGTGCGCGAGCTTGGCCGGGTCTTTGGGGCCGCGCAGCACGCGCCAGATGCACCAGACGAAGAGGACGGTCACGAAGCCGACCGAGAGGATGAGGTTGATCCAGCCGCCGGTGGTCATGTCAGTGGTTCTCCTTTTCGATGATGTCGCGTTTCGCCCAGACCTTGCCCGCGATGTTCACGAGCAGGAGGGAGAAGACCGTCATGATTGCGATCAGGCCCACGCTGAGGCGGGCGACGTGGTTGGGTTTGTCGCCCACGAGATCCTGCACGTAGGCCGTGGGGTTGAACTCCGGCGCGCTGAACGAGAAGTTCCACCCGAAGACGTTTTTCAGGGTAAACATCACGAAGATGGCCACGAGGAAGGCGGGCGTGATGTATTTGATAATGACCTTGAAGATATCGGGGATGCGCATCTCCGCGCCCTCGTGGGCGATCTGCCAGCCTTTTTCGATGCCCACCACCCAGCCGAAGATGATGATCAGGATGGTGGCCTGCACAAAGAGCATTACGGTGCCCACCCAGAAATCAATGGTGTCGAGCGCCTTCAGGTCGGCGGAGAAATACCACACGAACATCGTGCCGATGGCGGTGACGAGACCGAGCAGGGCGACCGAGGCCTTGCGCTCGATGCCGAGGCCCTCCTCCAGGAAGGCGATGCCGGGCTGCAGCATGGAGAGCGAACTGGTGATGGCGGCCAGGAAGAGCAGCAGGAAGAAACTGGAGGCGAAGATCTGGCCGCCCGGCATCCGGGCGAAGACTTCGGGCAGCACGTTGAAGCCCAGCCCGAAGGTGCCCTGGCCGACGATGCCCGCTGCGCCGAGGAACATGAACGCCGCCGGCACCGTGATGAGTCCGCCGAGTCCGACCTCGCAGAACTCGTTCGTGGCGGAGGCCGTGAGGCCGGACAGCACCACATCGTCCTTTTTCCGCAGGTAGCTGGCGTAGGTGATGATGACGCCGAAGCCGACCGAGAGGGAGAAGAAGATCTGCCCGGCGGCGGCGAGCCAGAGCTGGGGGTTGAACAGCGTCTGCCAGAGGTTCAGGGCTTTTTGCGTGAAAGCCTCCGTCTGGTAGGCGGCGGGGATGGCCGCGGCGTCCGGATAGCGGGCGACCTCGGTGCCGGTAGCGGCATCCAGCACGGCGACGGAGCTGGGGTTCCACATGAACCCGAGGCCGTTGATCACGTTTTGGTCGGGCTTGGCGGCATCGGGGGTGCCGAGGGTGAGGACGCGGACGAGGATGATGATCGCGATGGCGATGAGGGCGGGCATCGCGATTTTGCACACCGTCTCGATGCCCTTGGTGATGCCGCGGTAGATGAAGAAGAAATTCAGCAGGTAGACCAGGACGAGGAAGATGCCCACGTCGCCGAGGCCGAAGTGCAGGGCGATGCCGTCGCCGCCGGCCCCGGTGAACCGGCCGAAGAACTCGCCGTAGTTGATGCCGGGTTCGCTGAGCCGGCCGCTGAGGGCGTTGACCGCGTAGCCGAGGCACCACGCCTCGATATACACGTAATACATGTAGATCATCACCGGCACGATGAAGCCGATCACGCCGAGATACTTGCCCCAGGGCTTGCGCAGCAGCGCGTGGAAGATGCCGGAGGTGGAGTGAAAGCCGAAGCGGCCGCCGTAGCGGCCGAGCGTCCACTCCGTCCAGCAGATCGGGATGCCCACGATCAGCAGCGAGACGAAGTAGGCGATCATGAAGGCGCCGCCGCCGTATTGGGCCGCCTGGCCGGGGAAACGCAGGAAATTGCCGAGCCCCACCGCGCTGCCCGCCACCGCCAGGATCACCCCGAGCCGTGAGCTCCAGGCTTCTTGTATTTTCGCCATGGACTGTGATGAAGAGCGTTTCGGCGGCATGCGGCAAATCCCAAGTTCAGGTATTTCCGTGCGCGGCCGCTTTGGGTTTGCCAACGCGCCGCGCGGAAGGATTGGTTGGCGCGCCGCCGCCCCGCGGCCCGCCGCATGCAAGCCCCTTCCGCCGGACCGCGTGTTCCCACCCTGGGCGAGGCCCTCCTGCCCGTGGGTTGCCTCATGGGGTTGCTCGCGCTCGCGGTGATCGACCTGAATACGCTGCCGCCCGACATCCCGCTGCTCTCGCCGCTGCTGAGGCTGCTGGCGCGCATTCCGTATTTCGGCGGCGTGTTGGAAACCTCCGTTCCGGTGCAGATTCCGCTCGTCGGAGCCGCGGCGGTTGCCGCGCTGATGACCGTGCGGTTGGGCTGGCGCTGGGCCGACATCGAGGCGGCGATGGCGGACGGCATCCGGTTGTCGCTGGGCGCGGTGCTCATCCTGCTGGCCGTGGGCATGCTGATCGGCACCTGGATGGCCGGCGGCACGGTGCCGCTGCTGATCCTTTACGGGCTCAAGCTGCTCTCGCCGGATTATTTCCTCGTGGCGACCTGTGCGGTGTGTGCCGTGGTTTCGCTGGTGACAGGCAGTTCGTGG
Source organism: Opitutaceae bacterium (assembly GCA_026125215.1). Lineage (GTDB taxonomy): Bacteria > Verrucomicrobiota > Verrucomicrobiia > Opitutales > Opitutaceae > UBA2377. Next base: position 47,662 of record JAHCLN010000003.1, on the reverse strand, counting down.
ACCACCGCGGGCACGGTCGGGGTGGCGTTCATCGGCATCGGAGCCGGGCTCGGCGTGCCGGTGCCGATGGTGGCGGGGGCGATCATCTCGGGCGCCTATTTCGGCGACAAGATGTCGCCGCTTTCCGAGACGACCAACCTCGCTCCGGCCGCCGCCGGCGTGGACCTGTTCGTGCATGTGCGGCACATGGCGTGGACCACCGGGCCGAGCCTGGTGATCGCGCTGCTGCTGTATTGGCTGCTGGGCCGGCAATACGGCGGGACGCCGGACCTCGCGGCGGTGGCGGCGATCACCGACGGACTGGCGGCGGGTTACCGGCTGACGCCGTGGCTGCTGTTGCCGCCGGTGGCCGTCGGTCTGCTCGTGATTTTGCGGCTGCCGGCCTTGCCGGCGATCCTGCTCGGCGCCGTGCTGGGCGGAGTGGTCGCGGGCTGGTGCCAGGGCATGCCGTTTGGCGAGGTGCTGGCCGCGGCCTACGGCGGCTATCGGGCCGAAACCGGGGTGGCGGTGGTGGACGACCTGCTGTCGCGCGGCGGCATGGAAAGCATGTATGGCACCATCGGCCTGATTTTGTGCGCGCTGAGCTTCGGCGGCATCATGGAAAAGAGCGGCATGCTCGGCGTGATTGCGGCCGCGATTCTCCGGCTGGCCCGCGGCACCGGCAGCCTGGTCGCCGCCACCCTGGGCAGCTGCATCGGGCTGAACGTCATCGCCTCCGACCAATACCTGGCGATCGTCGTGCCCGGCCGGATGTATCGCGAGGCCTACCGCCGCGCGGGCCTGCATCCCAAGAATCTCTCCCGCGCGCTGGAGGACGCCGGCACGCTCACCTCGCCGCTCATCCCCTGGAATTCGTGCGGCGCCTACATGACCGCCACGCTCGGGGTGTTTTCCTTCGCCTACCTGCCCTTTGCCTTTCTCAACCTGATCAACCCGCTGGTCTCCGCGCTTTACGGCTGGACCGGCTGGACGCTTACGCGGGCGCCCGGGGAAAGTCCGCCGGAGCCCGCCGGCGGCGGCGCGAAGCCGGACTGATTGGGTTTTGCCATGCGCCGGCCCGCCGCTTTGATGCCTGCACGTTGAACCTCTACGACCGACATCTCCTGCGTGAGTGGCTGGGTATCCTCGGCCTCGTGCTCGGCGCGACCATGGGGCTGCTGTTCGTGCAGGTGCTCTACGACGATTTCCGCATGCTGGCCGACCTCGGTGCACGGGGCGGCGACCTGTGGGGATATTTTTTTGTGACCATCCCGGGGTTCCTTGCCGTCGTGCTGCCGCTGGCGCTGCTCATCTCGCTGCTCTTTGTCCTCGGGAAACTGCACCGGGCGAACGAATTCACCGCCCTGCGTGCCGCCGGCGTGAGCCTGGCGCGCATCACCGCCCCGGTCTGGCTGGTCGGCGTGCTGGCCTGCGGTCTTTCGTGGTATCTCAACGCCCGGGTCGTCCCCTGGTCCGTGCAGGAATCGCGGGAAATGCGCGACATCCTGCAGTTCCGCCAGCAGGCGCAGACGCTGAGCGCGGACCGCATCGGCGCGGTTTACAGCGTGGCCTTCGACAACCGTCCGGAAGGGCGCATGTGGTTTTTCAACCGTTACAGCAAGTATGCCGGCCGCGGCTACGGCGTCACCGTGTCGGAGCTGGGGACCGGTCGCCGGGAAACGCGGCGCATTCTCGCCGCCGAGGCCTGGTTCGAGGCCGGCCGCGGCTGGGTTTTCCGGGACGGGCGCGAACTGGTGTTCTCCGCGGAGACCGGCGAAATGCTGGCGCCGCGTCCGTTTACGGAGCTGGTGCGCGCGGATTATGCGGAGGACCCGGAGCTGATGCTGCTCATCGACCGGCGGCCGGGCGACCTCTCCATCCATGAGCTGCGCCGGCTGCTGGATTACTACGGTTCCGAGCGCGTGCCGAAGGCGGTGCCGTATGCGGTGCGTTACCACGGTCTCATCGCCGACACGCTGGGGCCGCTCATCGTGATCGCGCTGGCGGTGCCGTTTGCCGTGGCGGGCGTGCGGGTGAATCCCGCCGTGGGCGTCTCGAAGTCCATCGGGTTGTTCTTCCTCTACTATCTGCTGATGAATCTGGCCGCCTCGCTGGCGACCAAGCAGGTGCTGGACCCGCAGTTGGCGGCCTGGCTGCCCAACGCCGGCATGGGGCTGCTGGGGCTCTGGTTGTTTTTCCGGCTCCGCTGAGCCTCAGAATCGGCTGGCGAACCAGTCTTCCAGGCGCTGCCACACGGCGTTGCCCGGCCAGAGCATGATCACCCAGATCACGATGCAGTTGATGTAGCTGATGAAGACGGCGGCGCTGGCCATGTCCTTGATGCGCTTGGCCAGCGGGTGCCGCTCGGGCCGCAGGTAATCAATGGTCCACTCGATGGCCGAGTTGATCATCTCCACGATCAGGATGAGAATCAGCGCGCCGATCATCAGCGCGGTGGAGACGGCGTTGAGCGGCAGGATGATCGCCAGCGGGGTCAGCAGCAGCACGAGCAGCAGCCCCTCGCGGAAGGAGGGCTCGTGCTTGAGGGCGGCGAAGAAGCCCTCGATGGCATACTGCACTGAAGCGAAGAAGTTCCGCACGCTGCGGCGCTTCGGTTCAATGGACTCGGCCGGCTCTTTCGGATCGCTCACGCCGTCAGGCTGACGGCCCGGTGCGTCCGGCGGAAGGCAAAATTGCGGCGGGTTTGTCCGCCGGGCTTTCCCCGATTTTGAAATCCGTGAAGTCGTTGGCCACGCCCGCGTGCCGGCGGTCCTGCTTGTAGATCTGCAGGATGCGCGCGTGCTCCTGCTCGCTGGTCGGGAAAATCCGCGGCGGCTCCCCCGGCAGAAAGATGCCGGTGTAGGCGCGGCGGCGGTCCACGAGGCGGCGGATGACAAGCATGCGGTAATCAAACGCGATCAGGTGATTTTGCCAGCGCCCAGCGCAGGGCCGCCGGCAGGGTTTCTCTCCAGGCGGCGCAATCGTGCGCACCCTCGAATTCCTGGTAATGGACGCGGTGCCCTTTCGCCCGCAGGATATCCCGGAATTTCCTAACACCCTCTATCTGTGAGACGACTTGCAGGACATCTTCCTTGTGCCGGACATTTTCCTGAATTTCACGCGTGCCCACATCCAGATAGAATTCGGTGGGCAAGCGAGCGTGTAGCCGGGCGTATTTGCCGGCCAGCCAGCAGTCGTTGGACCAAAAGGAACCTGACTGGGCGATCACCTTGGTAAAGCAGCCGGGTGCCTGCAGGGCGATGAAGGCGGCCGCGAGCCCGGTGTAACTCAATCCGGCAATCACCCGCTCGCAGCTGGAGCCGATGGCCGGATACTGCGTCGTGAGCCAGGGAACGAGTTCTTGGCTGATGAAATTGGCGAAGGGTTGATAACAGGGACATTCGAGCCAGCGGGCGGCTTCGCTATGGGCGGAAACGTAGGCCACCAACGTCTCAGGAAAATCAGCTTCTTGTTCCAACCGGTCCAAGATCGCGGGCGCACCGACGCGATCGCGGTAGAGTTCGCCATCCAGAATGACCAGTAGATGACAGGGCTTGGTATCGCGCAGCGGTTTTCGCACCCAGATCGTGCGCTCGTTCCCGGTGTGAGTGCTGGCGAAGCGGTGGGCGGTTTCTGCCATGAGACGAGCGAAACTCACGCCCAGTTGAAATTGAAGCTGATGCTGATACGCTCGGCGTCCACGCGGTTGGCGGGGACCTCGTGCCGGAGCCAGCTTTCGAAAAGCAGCACGTTGCCGGCCTTGGCGGGGTAGGTGACGTGCGCGCGGTGGGCGGGTTTGGCGCCGGGGAGCCGGGGCGGGGCGGCCATGAACTTGCTGAGCCGCGGATCCTCGAACTTGAGGCCGGGGCAGCCGGCGGGAGTCGCGACGTAGTAGGTGCCGCTGATGAAGGCGAGCGGGTGCAGGTGCAGCGAATGTGCGGCGGTGGGCGGCATGATGTTCACCCAGCAGTCCGTCATCCGCACGGTGCGGCCGCGCAGGTCGAGCTCCAGCGCCGCGGCGTAGGCCCGGGCATGGCGCAGGAGCTTTTGCTCCAGCGCGGCGAACGTGCTGGAGAAGCGGTGCAGCTCGTTCATCGAGGCATAGCTCGTGTAGCCGCCGGGGTAGTTTTTCGCCGACCAGCGCCGGCCGGCGGCGTCGAAGTCGCGCAGGCGGCGGCACTCCTCGGCGAGATCGGCATTGAGCCGGGCGAGGCCGGATTTTTGCAGGGGTTCGCAGTAAATCTGCGTGGGGAACCAGGCGCGGACGGGCATGCGGGGAGCGTGGCCGCGGCGGCTTTTCGCGCAACGGCGAAAAATAGCCGCGGGCCATTGCCATTCCCTGCCGGGCCGCCCAACTTCGCCGCGATGAATTTTTGCCGAACCTGCCTTTTGGGTGGCCTGCTGTTGGCGGCAAGTCACGCCGAGGAATCCGCCCGCACGCTATTGGTCGAGCTGCGGCGGGTGCCGGCCGAGCTCCGCGCCTCCGGCGGCGTGGTCGCGGGCGACGCTCCGTATTCGTATGATTCCTACAACCGCGACCGGGTGTTGAGCGTGATCCACGACACGGTCACCACATTGGCGACGCCCGCCGAGTTTGCCGAGATGCGCGCGGCGGGGCTCGAGGCCACGGTGCTGATGGAGAGCGACGACGTGCTCACGCTGGTCCGTCGCGGTTTCTACGGCCCGACTATGCGGCCCGATCCCATCTACCACACCTACGATCAGATCGTCGCCAAGGCCGAGACGCTGGCAGCTGCGCATCCGGACCGCATCCATCGCGTCCGGATCGGCGAAACCGAGCAGTTCCGCCGGCCGATCCATGCCTACCGGGTTTCCAACCGCGCGACCGAGCCGCAGGACCGGCCCGCGGTGCTGCTCAACGCCGCGCATCATGCCGACGAGCTCGTGGGCGTGGAGATCGTGGTCACGCTGATGGAGAAACTCGTGCGGGACTACGGCGCCGACCCCGAGGTCACGCACTGGATGGACACGCTGGAGATCTGGCTCGTGCCCGTCGTCAACGTGGACGGCCACGACATCGTCACCTCCGGCCACGATCCGCGCTGGCGCAAGAACGCCCGCGACGTGAACGGCGACGGCGTCACGCGCGCTTATCCCGAAGGCGTGGACCCCAACCGCGGCTACGATTTCAACTGGAACTTCGGCGGCTCGCCGCATCCCGACAGCGTGAGCTACCGCGGCAGCCATCCGTTCTCCGAGGCGGAAAACCGCGCCATGCGACAGCTCGCTGAACTGCAGCCCTTCGTGTTTTCGATTTCCTACCACAGCCAGGGCGAGGTAATCTTTTATCCGTGGGCGTGGGACGGGAAGGCTGCGCCGGACGATGCCGTGATCCGGCCGCTGGCGGAGGCCGTGGCCGGGCGCATCCGCACGATGGACGGGCGCGGCACCTACGCCGTTTCGCCGGGCGGGCCTTCCAGCCAGAGCTACGCGTGGTTTTACGGACGCAAGGGCGTGATCGACCTCATCGTCGAGGTGGGCAAGGGCTCGCATGTTTTCCCGCCCGAGGTCGTGCCCGATCTCATCGCCAGCAACCTCGAAGGCGTGCGCGCCTTCCTCGCCCGCGCCGCCGGCCCCGGCCTCGCGGTGCGGGTGAAAGACGCGGAGTCGGGCGAACCGCTCGCGGCGCAGGTCTGGCTGCCGCAGATCGAGAACGAGACCGTGGACCGCCGGCACAGCGATGCGCGTTTCGGCCGCCTGTGGCGGCCGCTACAACCGGGAGCTTACACGCTCATCATTTCAAAGGCAGGCTACGTCACGCAACGGATCGAAGAAGTCGAAGTCAAAGCCGGGAGTTGGACGCCGCTGGAAGTCGCGCTGGCACCGGAGTAAGGATTTTTAACCGCGGATTTCACGGATGGGGTCAGGTTGATCCGTGGCAATCCGTGTGATCTGCGGTCAAATTCCGGTGCCGATTTGAAGCTTGTGTTATTTGGAAAACACCTTCAACCCCACGATCCCCGCTACGATCAGCAGGATGCACACGAGCCGGACGGCGGTGGCGGGCTCCTTGAAGACGAGCATGCCGATGACCGCCGTGCCCACGGCGCCGATGCCGGTCCACACCGCGTAGGCCGTGCCGATGGGGAGCTCGCGCGCCGCCACGGCCAGCAGCCACATGCTCACGGCCATCGCCGCGATGACGCCGACCGACGGCCACAGCCGCGTGAAACCGTGCGTGGACTTGAGGCCGACCGCCCAGACAATCTCGAAGGCGGCGGCGATGAACAGGATGGTCCAGCTTTTCATACGCAAATCAGTTCACCCCGCCCATGCGGTTTTTCACCCAGCGCACGAGGGCGAGGAATACGACGGCGACGGCGAGCACCGCGACGGCCTGCTGGCTGAAGAACTGGTCGAGCCCGCCTTCGCCGCCCTCGCCGAACTTGGAGGCGAGCACGCCGGCCAGCTTGTTGCCGAAGGCGCCGCCCAGAAACCAGATGCCGAGCATGACGCCGACGAGGTGGCGCGGGGCCAGCTTGGTGAAGGTGCTCAGGCCGACCGGGCTGATGAACATCTCGCCCACGGTCTGGAGAAAATAGAGCCCGAGCAGCCAGAGCGGGCTCACGCGGCCCTCGATGGCGAGCTTGGCCGCCGGGATCATCAGCGCGAAGCTGAGGCCGAGAAACACCAGCCCGAGCGTGAACTTCAGCGGGCTCGAAGGCTGGCGGTCGCCGAGCTTGGTCCACAGTAGCGCGAAGAGCGGGGCCAGCAGGATGACGAAGATGGGGTTGGCCGACTGATACCAGGAGGACGGCACCTCGACGCTGCCGACATGGGTGGCCGTGTAGCGGTCGGCAAAGAGGTTCAGCGAGGTGCCGGCCTGCTCGAACAGTGCCCAGAAAATCAGCGCGCCGATGAAGAAGTAAAACACCGCGCCGAGCCGGCGGAACTCCAGGTTGCGCGAGTAGCCGAACCACACCATCAGCACGACGGGCACGACGACGAACCCGTAGCGCAGCCAGGCGAACGCCGGTTGGTCGGAGCACCACACGACGGCCCACAGGCCGGCGGTGCCCACGAGCGCGATGAGCGGCTTTTGCCATGCGCCGGGGATGCGCGGAGGAGGCGGGCCGACCTCCTTCAGGCTGCGGCCAAAGGCGATGAAAACCAGGAGACCGAGCACCATGCCGACCCCGGCGGCGCCAAAGCCCCAGTGCCAGGAGTGTGCCGGATCAAAGCCCCAGCCGACGAGCAGTTCCTTGAAGGCGCTGTGCTGGGCGAGAAAGCCGGTGACGAGCGGCGCGAGGAAAGCGCCGACATTGATGCCCATGTAGAAGATCGAGAAGCCCGCGTCGCGCCGGTTGTCGCCGGGCGCGTAGAGCTGGCCCACGAGTGCGCTGATGTTGGGTTTGAGCAGGCCGGTGCCGAGCACGATGAGGACCAGCCCGAGGTAGAACGTGAAGTCGTTGGGCACGGCCATCGAGAAGTGTCCCGCCGCGATGATCAGGCCGCCGATCAGCACGGCGAGCCGCGAGCCGATCAGCCCGTCGGCGATGATGCCGCCCGGGATCGAGAGCATATAGACCGACATCGTGTAGGTGCCGTAGATGAGCGCGGCCTTGCCCGTGGGCAGGTTCATGCCGCCCGCGGCCAGCGGCGCCACCATGTAGAGGGTGAGCAGCGCCCGCATGCCGTAGTAGGAGAAACGCTCCCACAGCTCGGTGAAGAACAGCGTGTAGAGCGGGGCGGGATGACCGAGAAAGGAGCCCAGATTTGCGGGCGGCAGGATGACCTGCGGGCCCTGCGGCGACGAGGCGGACGGGGAACTCATGTTGCCGCGCAGCTTGCCGGCGGCCCGCCGGCGCGCAAAGCCGAATTCCGCACCGGCCGCCCCGCGCCAATTGTCACCCAATGGGCGACAATTGGCTCCGGGCCGGCCGCTCGCTTCCGGCGGGCCGGCTGGGCCCGGGCCGGTTGCCGTAGCGGTCGAAAATGACCTCCAGCACGCCGAACTGGTCGGTGAGCAGACCTTCGTAACCGCAGGGGCGGTCGTCCCAGTCGCGCCAGTCCACCCCGCTCTGGTTGCCGCCGAAGACCCGGGCTTCCGCCAGTCCGGCGCACAGCTCGTGCAGCAGGCGGTCCGCCTCGGCGTGCAGGCCGCAGCGGTAGAGGGCCAGCACGAAGTGACGGGTCTGCGCATGGGTGCGCCCGCCGTTTTGGTAGTAGCCCATCGGGTAACCCTGGATGATGTCGGCGCGGTCCTCGTCGGGGATGGGCCAAAGATTGCCGGGCAGGCCGTGGGTGGCCGGCGGCACGCCCACGCGGGCCATCTCGCGCAGGAGGCGTTCGCAGATTTCGCGGGCCAGCGGTGCGGGCACGAGACCGCCGGTGATGGCGGCGCCGTTGACGGCAAGAAAGGCGTGGTCGTGGAGTTTGTCCTCCCGGCAGCGCCAGCCGGCGATCCAGCCGGTGGCGGGATTGAGCAAAGCGGGCAGGTAGCTCGCCTTGAGCCGTTCGGCCCAGGCGGTGAGGTCGCCGGCCTCGACCGTGAGGCCGTGACGCGCAAAGGTCGCGGCGAGCGAACGCAGGGCGGGATGGAGGATGGCGTTGGCGAAGGCGTCCTTCCAGCCGAAGGAAATGACGTCGAACCAGCAGGTGCTCCACTGGCCGGTGCCGCTCACGCCGGTGCGCCACGGGCTCTCGATCAGCCCGTCGCCGTCGAGGTCGCGGGCACGCATGGCGGCCAGCCGCGCGCGGATGGCCGGCAGCCGGCGGTGGAACCACTCCGGAGTCGCGCGCTGGGCGAGGTAATCGGCCAGCCCGCGCAGCGCGGCGGCGCCGGTCATGAGGTATTCGTCCTCGGCGTCATGCACCCGGCCGTTTTGCAGGAGGCGGCCGCCGGCGTAGCTCTGCCCGCCGTCGAGCCAGCGTTCCAGCGAGGTGCGGAGCAATTCCGCCGCGTCGAGGCCCGGCACGATTTCCCCGAGCGAGAAAATGTAGGACGACCACGTGTCCATGCAGATCGCGCAGGGCATGGAGGCGCCGTTGTTGCTGAGCGTGCCCATGTCGGGCCGGTAGGTGAGCGCGGTGTGGGCGGTGCGGGCGAGGGCGGCGCGCGCCACGGCGGGGGCATCCGGCCGCAGTGCGACCGCGGGCACGACGGGCGTGATGGTCAGCTCCGCCTCAAAGAGCCCGGCCGGCAGCAGGTAGGTGCCGTGCGGCAGCCGTTGTTCGCCGAGCTTCACCTCGACGGTGTTGCAGTCGAGGCTGCGGTTCACGTCGGCGCGCAGGGTGAGTTCCGGGCTGTCGGCATCCAGCCGCAGGCTGCCGAAGCGCGGCAGGTGCAAAATGGCGGGCAGGGCAACTCCGCCCGTCTCGCCCTCGGGAATGATCCGGCCGAGGGTGTGTGCGGGCGCCACGCTGTTGCGCAGGGCCAGCGTCCACGCCGCGCTGTGCCACGCTTCCTGCGCCCGCTCGGCCACCCGGCGCGCCTGCAGGCGCAGGCCGCGGGCGGTGGCGGTCCAGGCCAGCGTGTAGTGCTGGCCGCCGCTGTGAAAATCGTAGGTGATGGTGCCGCCCTGCACGCTGACGGTGCCGGTGGCGTCGAACCGGACCGCCGGGTCCATGGCGGGCGCGGCGCCGATCCCGTGCAGGCGCGGGCCCTGCCGGAAAATCCCCGGCTGCAGCCAGAGCAGATTGCGCTCGGCCAGGGCCGGGTCCTCGCCGGTCAGGGTGAGAAACGAGCAGCCCGGCCGGCCGAGGGAAAAGCCGACCGTGTAGCCCCGGGTTTCGAACCGCACCTCGCCGTCGTGTTGCCGGGCGGCGACGCCGGCCGGCAGGTTGCCCAAATCAACGCCGAGGTTTTTCAGCCGCCGTTCGCAGCGCGGGGCGGGCGGGGCGAGGAGCTCGCCTTCGAGGATGCACGCGCCGCCGGCGAGGTTCCAGGGTGTCCAGGCGCCGTCGGTGCCCGAGCCGCGCAGCTCGATGCTCACGCCCTCGGCGATGATGCCGCCCAGCTCGAACCAGCGGATGACGCCGTCCTCCTGCCGGGGCAGCCTCGTGCGCTCCAGCACCGCGTGCCATTCCCCGGCGCGGAAAACCAGCAGCCGGACGGCGCTCACCCAGTCGAAATCCTGCCGGCTGCCGCATTTGTGGTAGCCGGGCGCATTGCGCAGGCCGAGCCGCGCCAGCCGCGCGGGCCGGTGCAGGGGCAGCGTGCGGGCGTGGATGATCCGCTGCGCCGGCGCGTCGTTTTCCGCCGGCAGCGGCGCGGTCCACAGCGCGCGGTTGGCCGCGATCAGGCCCTCGGCGGCGAGGTCGCCCATCGGCGGCGCCAAATCTTTCAGTTGCAGCAGATCGGTCGTCATGGCGGGACCAGAATAACGCCCCGCCGCGACCGAAACAAAAGGCCTAATCCATGTATGCCGGGCCCTATTTTGTGTAATTTATGGGAAGATTATGTTTCCCGCCCAAGGCCTGTGATACAAAATGAATGTCTGCTATGGGAATCGGTTGGGTCCTCAGGCCGGCCGGATGACGGTGCGGATGACGGCGGTGCGCACCTCGCCCGCACAGCGCAGCGCCACGCGGGTCGGGTGGGGCGGCTGGTTGATGGTGTCGGTGGCAAATTCCAGGGTCGCGCCTTCGGCGCTCACCTCGGCGACGAGGGCGGCGTGTTCGTCGGCGATGCGGACCTGCCGGCCCGCGATCGCCGCCTTGCCCAGGGTGATGAGGGCGCTTTCGAAGGCGGCGGGCGTGGCGAACTCCACGCGGTCGGTGATGGTGAGGCTGCCGGCACCGCGGCGGTCGAAGAGAAATTCGCGTTCCAGTTTCCGCAGCGCGGGCACGTCGTAGGCGCCGCGCAGGTCGAGCACCATGCGGTCGGTGTCGGCGGTGAATTCTTTCGCGATAACGCGCGCGCGCCATTCGGGGCCGGCTTCCTGGAGTTTGCCGGCGACGCGCGGCACGGGATGCCCGTAGGAGTTGAGCAGCTGGCTTTCGTAGCGCTGCTCGCTGAAGGTGCGGTAGCTGTAAACCTCCAGCCCCGGGTCGAGGATGAGCGTGCGGCCGTCGAGCACGACGGTGAAGGTGCCGAGGTCGTTGTGGTTGTGGTTCACGCCGTTGTGGCCGCCGAGGAAGGTGGCGGCGAAACGCCGCGTGGTCGCGCGACCGGAGCGGCAGATCAGCAGCGCGGATTGTTCGAACCACTCGCGCGGGGCCGATGCGGCCGTGGCCTGCACGGGCCGGTGCGGATCGCGGGTGTGGAACATCCACAGGACGGCTTCGGCCGTCAGGCCGAGGTTCAGCTCGGCCAGCGGGTCGATGCCGGCGGGCACGGGTTCGACCGACATCGGCGGGGTGCCGCGGCGGTTGTCCACCCAGAGGCGCGCCCAGGTGCTGGGCTTCACGTCGAGGTTGCAGTCGGCAAAGGTCGGGTAAACCCCGGGCTGGATCGCGGCGCGTTGCGGGAACCGCGCGGCGCGGGCCATCTTGGGCTCGTCCAGCAGGTCGATCGCGCCGCCGGTCGCCACGCGCAGGAGCTCGGTCATGAAGATGTAATGCATGAAGCCGTAGCTCCAGTAGGCCACGCCCTCGGTGCAGAGACCGTCGTCGGTAAAGCTGTCGCGGAAATGAATCACGTGCCCCTGCGCGAAGGCCAGCCACCACGCGCGCTCTTCCGCGGTCGGCAGCAGCGCGGTGGCGGCGTGCGCGGTGGCGGCGAGGCAGACGGCGTTCCAGTTGTGCTTCACCGCGAGCCACCAGTAGAGGTCGCGGCCGGACTCGATGCGCTCGCGCAGCGGCACGAAGAGCCGGCGGTTGGTTTCCTCGCGGATGAGGGTGCGGAACGCCGCGGGCAGGCGGTGGCCGAGCAGATGTTCGGTGAGCGCGAAGGACTCGGCGAAGTGGACCGTGCAGAGATCGGGCTCCTGGGTCTTGCCGTCGTAGTTGAGCCGTTTGAGGTCGTTGCCCGGATGGGTCCAGGTGTTGAGCGCGGCGATGTGCCGCGCGTCGTCGTGGAGCACGGCGATGAACTCACCCCGGTCGTGGATCGCCTCGGCGAGCAGAAAAACCGTCTGCCGCTGGCGGACGAGCGGCACGACGCGGTTGATTTCGGTCACGCTCTGCTGTTCGAGGCCGGTGAGCCAGGTGACGTTGTTGTAGGGCGGGAACGGCTGCGCCGCGAGTTCGCGCGCGAGTTTCAGCACGCGCTGCCCGAAGGGGTCGTCCGCCCAGCGCGACCACGCCGCGCGGTCGTCAGCCCGCGGCGCGAGGGCGAAATTGTCCTTGGGCATCAGCGCCTGCAGGGCGCGGACGCGTTCGGGGCGGGGGACGAAGGTCTCGCCGGGGGGCAGGTTGAAGTTGAAATCGTAGGCTCCCATCTTGGGGCGAGCATCGTGGCGCGGCTCCTGCTTGGCAAGCGGCTCCATGACCGGAGCGTTGAGTATTCATGACAAAACGGCCCACGCGTTGACTTTGGCGAAACGCGAAGGCACGAGTTGGCCGCCTGTGATGCTGCGATCAATCATGACTTCCCTGCGGAGCAGGGTCCGCCTTGGCCTGCTGGCCGGCCTGCTGGCGCTGGGTGCCGGACCGGCGGCGGCGGACGAAGGCTGGCAACTGCTGGCGGGCTACCTTTTTCGCGACGCCCACGAGGCCTTTGCGGCCAATCCGCCGACCGATGTCCGGCGGCACGCGCTGGGCGTGGCCGCGAGTCTCATCAACCATCCGCCGGTCACACCGGGCAAGATCGCCCGTGCCGAAAGCATGTTGCGGGAGCTGGTGGCGGCGGAGGCCAACGACGAACCCGCGCACTACGCGCGCTACCTGCTGGCCCGCATCGCGCACCTGCACCGCGCCGGCGGCATGGTCGAGGTCGAGACTGCCTATCGCGCGGTGATCGCGGCGGATGCCGCGCACCCGCTGGCGCAGATCGCCGCGGGCAAGCTCGCGCTCGTCCTGCTTTACCAGCGGCCGGAACTCACCGTCGCCGAACGGCTGGATGCGGCCGCGCAGCTCGCCCCGGTCGCGGGCCGCGAGGAGCTGCCCGAGGCGGCCTGCGCCTACTACCGCGCCCTCGCCGGCGCCGCGCTGTTTTACGACGTGCTCGACGCGCAGGTTTACGGGTGGCTGCAGCGTGCCGATGCCATCGGCACCGCCGACGTGCTGGTGGCCTCTGGCCTGCGCATCCAGCTGGCCGAGATCGCGCGGGCGCTGGGCCGGCGCGACGAGGCGCTGGCGCATTACCGGCGGTTCCTCGGCGAAATTTTGCCCACCGACAACCGCTACCGCACCGCCACGGAGCGGATGCAGGAACTGGAGGCCGCGCCATGAAGCGAATCCCGTTCTTCACCTGGCTGGCCATCGCGCTGCTGGCCGGCACCTTTGTTTACTCCGCGGTGCGGCTGTTCCAGGCGCGCACCCGCACGATCGTGGCGCCCGGCACCGAGGTCATCCGCATCGCCCACTGGCAGCTTGAGCCCGGCGTGCGCGAGGCGCTCGACGCCATCGCGCAAGATTACATGGCGCTGCACCCGCACGTGCGCGTGGAGCAGATGCCGATCCCCGGCCGTGCGTGGGTGCAGTGGCTGCGCACGCAGCTCGTGGGCGGCACCGCGCCCGACCTCATCGAGCTGGCGTCCTACAACAACCCCGACGACATGCTCGCGCGCTACTTCACGCCGATCACCGCCTGGCTGGAGGAGCCCAATCCCTACAACGCCGACGAGCCCGACCTGCGCGACCTGCCCTGGCGCCGCACCTACGCGGCGGAGCTCGTGCCCGCGCCGGACGGCTTCGGCCACTACTACAACGCCAACCTGCTCGAATTTTACGGCGCGCCCTCGACGCTCGTGACCGTGCGCGTGTTCTACAACCGCGACATCATCCGTGCCGCCACCGGCGGGGACCGGCCCCCGCAAACCTTCGAGGAATTCGTGGCGCTGTGCGAGGCCCTGCAGCAGCACGCGCTCAGGACCGGGGAGCCCCTGATGCCGCTGGGCGGCTCGGTCTTCAACATCACCAAGATCACCGACACGCTCTTCAACACCGTCACGCAGAAACTCGCGCTGGAGCTCGACTACGGCCGCGACCTGGAGTTTTCCCGGCACGAGACGATGCTCAGCTACGCGCGCGGCCGCTGGTCGCTGCACACGCCGGCGGTGCGCCGGAGCCTGGAGACCATCGAGGCGTTCGCGCGCTACCTGCCGCCGGGCTGGGTGCAGCTCGGCCGGGAGGACGGCATGATGCAGTTTTTGCAGGGCCGCGCGGCGATGCTCGCTACCGGGACCTGGGATGCCGGCGGCATCCTCATGCAGGCGGACTTCCCCGTCGGCGCCTTTCAGGTGCCGCCATTTCCGCGCGACCACCCGCGGTTCGGCGAGTGGACGCTCGGCCCCGCCTCCGAGGCGGCGACCTTTGCCGCGATGCCGTTTGGGCTTACGCGCAATTCGCAGCACCCGGAACGCGCGATCGATTTCCTGCGCTTCCTCACCAGCCGCAAATCCAACGCCAAATTCGCCGAGATCTCCAAGTGGCTGCCCGTCATCAAGGGCGTGCCCGTGCCGGCCGGCACCGAGGCCTTCAAGCCGCTGGCCGACGGCTACACCACCGGCGTGAACATCCGCGTGCTCGGCGGCCGCGCCAATGACATCCTGCTGCAAAACTTTCACCTGCTCAGCGGCAGCGGCGCCAGCGCCGACAACTACATCGCCCGGACCGCCACCCAATACGACCGCGCCGTGCTGGAGGAAATCGCCCGCGCCGCCCGCGTCACACACGAGACCGTGCGCCAGCGCGATTCGGTGCTGGCCGGGCTTTATCACACGGCGCCGCCGGCACCGCGCTCGAAATTCGACCGGCTCGCCGCCAGCCAGCTCGACAGCGAGATCCAGCGCCTGCAGGCCCTGCGCGTGCTGGAGGATCACCCGCTGAAGTAGGCGAGGTATGTTTGACCACGGATGAACACGGATTGAGGCATGCATGCCGGGATATTTTAGCCGAAGCCAGGCAGAGGACTTCCCGCGAATCACGCGAATGGCCGCGAATTTCAGTGGAGAAAAGAATCAATCCAACCCGGCTGGTCGGGCGCACCATTCAGCAACCATGATTTTGTCCGGTATTTCATTCGCGTCCATTCGTGTGATTCGCGGGCCAATTGGATTGTTGGCTCAGGGTGTGATTGCCGGCTGATTTTGATTTCAACCGTGCCATCCGTGGTAAAACCCAGAAGTTATTCCCCATGCTGAAAACATCCCCGTTCAACCGCCGGCAGTGGTTCAAGACCGCCGCCGCCACGACTGCCGGTCTCGTTATCGCCCGGCAACTGCCGGCGGCTTCGCCCGCGGTGCCCGCCGCGCGGGTCACGCCGCCGGGGTTGGTGCAGCTCTCGCTCAACGAGAATGCCTTCGGTCCGTCGCCCCGCGCGCTGGCCGCGATGCAGGCGCACCTCGGCGAGGTGGGACGTTATCCTTTCGCCCTCGCGCCGCAGTTGGTGCGGCTGATCGCGGAAAAGGAAGGAGTGACGCCCGACCACATCCTGCTCGGCGCAGGCTCGGGTGAACTGCTGGAAGCCGTGGGCATGCACCTCGGCCGGGATGGCGGCGAAGTCGTGAGCGCCGTGCCCGGCTATTTTCAGCTCGTCGGCGCGATGCAGCGGGTCGGCGCGCGCTCCGTGGCCGTGCCGCTCAATGCGCGGCTGGAGCACGACCTCGACGCGATGGCCGCGGCGGTCGGGCCGGAGACGAAGTGCGTGTATGTGTGCAACCCCAACAACCCCACGTCCACGCTTTGTCCCGCGGAGGACCTGCGGGCCTTCGTCATCGCGCAGGCGCAGCGCACGCATGTCTTCGTGGACGAAGCCTATCTTGAGTGCGCCGACGATTTTGCGGCCCACACCCTCGTGGACCTTGTGCGCGCGGGGCACAACGTGACCATCGCGCGGACCTTTTCCAAGATCCACGGTCTGGCCGGCCAGCGGATCGGCTATACGGTGATGGCGCCGGAGCTGGCGAAGGCGGTGCGTCCGCTGATGACCGGCAGCGCGAACCTGCTCGGCGTGGTGGCGGCGCAGGCGAGCTTGGCCGACCCAGCCTACATCGAATCGTTGCGCCTCCGGATCAAGGCCGGCCGCGATGCCTTGCTGGCGCTGCTCGACGAACTCGGCTGCCGCTACGCCGTGCCGCAGGGCAGCTTCGTGTTCTTCCGGACCGGTCGGCCCATCGCGGAGTTCCAGGCGGCGATGCGCGCCGAGGGCATTCTGGTGGCGCGACCCTTCGCGCCGCTGCTCGACTGGTGCCGCATCACTATCGGCACCGAGGAGGAGATGGCCCTCGCGCACGCGGCCATCCGGAAGGTGCTGGGGTAAGTAATGTGGAAATCAGGAAAGGAGGAAACGGATCCAAGGCAGGTATTAATCTGGGACTCACGAAAGCTGGAAAAGCTCCGGATCCCGCCGCGGATTGCGCGGATAGCTCGGATGCAGATCTGAATCCGCGTTCACCGATGTGATTCGCGGGAAGGTTGGGGGGATTAAATCTGGAGTGCCTGAGGCGGATAAACCCAAGGAAAGGGGTAGGGGACAGAAAGACCTGAGTGGGATGCTCTTTTCGGCTCGCGCGGGGGCGGGCAAATGGGCTCTCTCGATACCGAACTCCTCAGGCACCACCACCGGCCGGGGTTGGGTTCGCTAAAACTCCATGGCCGAATCAGAGTGGAAGACACGCAAAGAGCGCATCGATGTCCGCCTTCGGCAGGCCGTGCCTTCCTGGGAAATCATTTCCTACCGTGAGGGCATGGACTTGGATTCGCTCACCCATCATGCTGTGGCGGAATTCCCCACCGCCAACGGCCCGGCCGATTACGCGCTCTTCGTGGACGGCCGCTGGCTGGGCATCATCGAGGCCAAGAAGGTCGGCACCGGCCCGCAGAACGTCCTCGAACAGGCCCGCCGCTACTCGCGCGGCGCCGCCCACGGGGCGGGTGACTGGCACGGCTTCAAGGTGCCGTTCCTTTACGCCACCAACGGCGAGGTCGTCTGGCATGTGGACGAACGTCTGCCCGACGCGCTGTCCTCCCAGGTGTCGCAACTGCCCGGCCCGGCCGAACTCGCGGCCCGTTTCGCCAACGACCCGGCCGCGGCCATCGCCCGGCTGCAGGCCACGCCGCCCGGCCAGATCACCCGGCTGCGCGATTATCAGGACCGCTGCATCCGCGCGGTCGAGGGCCGCCTGGCCGTCAACCAGCGCGAGATGCTCGTCGCGATGGCCCCGGGCACGGGCAAAACCTTCCTCACGGTCGCGCAGATCCACCGGCTCCTCGAGGCGAAGTTCGCGCGCCGCGTGCTCTTTCTCGTGGACCGCAAGGCGCTCGCCGCCCAGGCCGTGCGCGAGTTCAACGCTTTCACCACGCCCTCCGGCTTCAAGTTCACCCAGGAATTCGAGGTCTTCAGCCAGCGCTTTCAACGCGAGGACTTCGGCGACGACGAGCCCTTCGACCCCAAGGTCCTCCCGCAGGAATACCTGACCGCGCCGTTGCCGGTGCATACCTACGTCTATGTCTGCACGATTCAGCGCATGGCCCGCTACCTTTTCGGCGCGCAGGGCGGCTTCGCGCAGACCGGGGACGACGCC
The DNA here is from genome assembly GCA_026125215.1 of Opitutaceae bacterium. Lineage (GTDB taxonomy): Bacteria > Verrucomicrobiota > Verrucomicrobiia > Opitutales > Opitutaceae > UBA2377. Next base: position 30,092 of record JAHCLN010000003.1, on the reverse strand, counting down.
GAGCGCGACGACGAGGCCGACCGGCTCAACATCCCGCGCCATGTCTTCGACGTCATCATCGCCGACGAGTGCCACCGCGGCTACTCGGCCGATGAACTCGGCGTGTGGCGCGCCACCCTCGACCACTTCTCCGCCACCAAGATCGGCCTCACGGCCACGCCCGCCGCCCACACCGTGGCGCACTTCGGCCATCCGGTCTTCCGCTACGGCATCGAGGAGGCGGTGCGCGACGGCTACCTGTGCGACTGGGATGCCGTGGCCATCCGCTCCGAGGTCCGCCTCAACGGCGTCTTCCTGCGCGAGGGCGAGACCGTCGCCAGCGTGGACACCGACACCGGCGCCCAGCAGCTCGACCTGATCGAGGACGAGCGCGCCTTCGCCGCCCCCGAGGTCGAGCGCTCGGTCACCGCCCCGCAGAGCAACCAGCGCATCCTGGAGGAAATCGCCCGCTACGCCCTCGCCCGCGAACAGGAAACCGGCGTCTTCCCGAAAACCCTCATCTTCGCCGCCAACGACCTGCCGCACACCTCCCACGCCGACCAGCTCGTCCACCTCGCCCGGCGGCTTTTCAACCGCGGCGACGACTTCGTGCAGAAGATCACCGGCAGCCCCTCGGTGGACCGGCCACTCCAGCGCATCCGCGAATTCCGCAACCGCCCCAAACCCGCCGTGGTGGTCACTGTGGACCTGCTCTCCACCGGCGTGGACATCCCGGCGCTGGAATTCATCGTTTTCCTCCGGCCGGTGAAGTCGCGCATCCTCTGGGAGCAGATGCTCGGCCGCGGCACCCGGCGCTGCGACGCCATCGGCAAGGAGAAGTTCACCGTCTTCGACTGCTTCGACGGCACGCTCATCGCCTACTTCAAGGGTGCGTCCAACTTCACCATCGAGCCGCCGCGCTCCACGCCGGTGACGCTCCCCCAGGTCATCGCCAACATCTGGGACAACGTGGACCGCCGCTACTGGACCGGCGTGCTCGTCAAGCGCCTGCACCGCATCGCCAAGTCGATGAACGGTGAAGCCCGCGGCGAGTTCGCCCGCTGGCTGCCCGAGGGCGATGTGGCCCGCTTCGCCCGCGACCTGCCTGCCGCGCTGGAGCGCGACTTCAGCGGCACCATGCGCCTCCTGCGCAACCCGGAATTCCAGAAGCTGCTCGAAAACTACCCGCGCGCCCGGCGGACCTTTGTGGTGGCCCCGGGCGTCGAGGATCAGGTCTCCTCGCAGGAGATCGAGCGCTACGGCCCGTTCGACAAGGCCGAGGACTACCTCACCGCCTTCAGCCGCTTCGTGCGGGAAAACGCCGGCAAGGTCCAGGCCCTCGGCGTGCTCCTTCGCGCCCCCGCCGGCTGGAGCCCGGCGGCGCTTCAGCAGTTGCGCGACGCGATGCAGCGGCACCAGTTCGACGAGGTGAAGCTGCGCAAGGCCCACCGGAAGGTCGGGCACCGCGACGCCGCCGACGTCATCTCCCTCGTCAAACACGCCGCCGCTGAGGAATCCCCGCTCCTCTCCGCCGAGGAGCGCGTGGCCGCCGCCTTCGCCCGGCTGGAGCAGAAGCTCACGCTCACCACCGAACAGCGCGACTGGATGCAGCTCATCCGCGAGCACCTCGTCACCAACCTCTCCCTCGACGAGGAGGACTTCGACACCATCCCGCTCTTCGCGAACCGCGGCGGCGCCGCCCGCGCCCGCAAGGTCTTCGGCAAGGACCTCGGCAAAGTCATCCGCCGCGTGAACGAGGAAGTCGCCGCCTGACCGGCAATTTCTACTCGCTACCCGCTACTCACTACTCGCTACTCTCCGCCGATCCATGTCCGACATCGTCAACAAGCTCTGGGGTTTCTGCCACGTGCTCAAACACGACGGCGTGGACTACGGCGACTACATCGAGCAGATCACCTACCTCCTCTTCTTGAAGATGGCCGACGAGCGCGGCGTGGCCGTGCCGAAGAATTGCGACTGGGCCAGCCTCCGCGAGCCCTCCGGCGTGGCCCTCACCGATCACTACGCCGACATCCTGCGCAAACTCCGCGAGTCGCCCGGCATCCTCGGCGACATTTTAGCCCAGTCCACCCCGCGCTTCAACAACCCCGTCAACCTCAAGCGCCTCATCGCGATGATTGACGAGGAGGAGTGGTCGGCCATGGACGTGGATGTGAAGGGCGCGGCCTTCGAGGGCCTGCTGGAAAAGGCCGCCAGCGAAGGCAAGAAGGGCGCCGGCCAATACTTCACGCCCCGGCCGCTCATCCAGTCCATCTGCCGGGTGATGAAGCCCGATCCCCGCGGCAAGCCCGACTTCCGCATCGCCGACCCCGCCTGCGGCACGGGCGGCTTCCTCGTCTGCGCCTACGAATGGCTCGTCGCCGAGTCGAAGGGCGTGTTCGACCGGGCCGACGCCAAGCGCATCAAGGCCTCGACCTATTTCGGCCAGGACCTCGTGCCGCGTCCGCGCCGGCTGGCGCTGATGAACCTCTTCCTGCACGGCGTGGAGCCGCGCATCTACCTCGGCGACACGATCTACGAGCCCGATCGCGGCGAGCGTTACGACTGCGTGCTCACCAACCCGCCCTTCGGCACCAAGGGCGCCAACCAGGCGCCCGACCGCGAGGACTTCACCATCGAGACGAGCAACAAGCAGCTCAACTTCGTGCAGCACGTGCTCACCGTGCTCAAGCCCGGCGGCCGCGCCGCGCTCGTGCTGCCCGACAACTGTCTCTTCGAAGGCAAGGCCGGCGAGGTCTTCGAACTCATCATGCAGGACTGCGCCGTGCATACCGTGCTCCGCCTGCCGCGCGGCACATTCACGCCCGACAGCCAGGGCGTGAAGGCCAACGTCGTCTTCCTCCAGAAGGGCCGGCCCACCGAGGCGACGTGGATCTTCGACGCCCGGTCCAACGTCCCCGGCATCACCAAGAAGGATCGCCCGCTCACCGCCGCGCATTTCGAGGAGTTCGAAAAATGCTACGGGAAGGACCCCAACGGCCTTTCGCGCCGGACGGAGGGCGAGCGATTCCGGAAGTTCCCGCTCAGCGAAATCAAGGCCCGCGGCTACAAGCTCGACGTGACGTGGCTCAAGGACGACTCGCTGGAGGACAGCGACGAACTCCCCGAGCCGCAGGATCTCGCTGCGGAGGCCGTGACGGAACTCGAGGCCGTCGTGGACGAGCTGAAGGAGATCATCGAGCTGGTGGAGCGTGAGGAGGGTGTGGAGAAGTGAGCGAGGAACTGCCGTCAGGGTGGACAAGCGCGCGCCTCGCCGAGCTCGCCGCCTTCAATCCCAAGCATCTGGCAAGCATGCCGGACGCAACACCCGTGACATTCGTGCCGATGGCGGCAGTGAGTGAATCGTCTCCCGAACTCGACACATCTCAAATCCGCCCGCTCGGGGAGGTCCGCAAGGGCTACACGCACTTTTCCGAAGGCGATGTGTTGTTCGCGAAGATCACGCCATGCATGGAGAACGGCAAAGGCGGCGTGGCATCGGGCCTAAAGAACGGGCTCGGCTGCGGCACGACCGAGTTGGTGGTCATGCGGTCGTTGGGCGGCGTTGATCCGCTTCTGCTCTATCGCTTCCTCGCCCAACCGTCCGTGCGCCGGGAGGCGAAGGAGAATTTCACCGGCACCGCCGGTCAGGCGCGCGTGCCGGTTTCGTTCCTGGAGAACTTGGAGTTGCCGTTGCCCCCCCTCGCCGAGCAGCGGCGGATCGTGGCGAAGCTGGAGCAGGTGCTGGGCAAGGTTGAGTCGTGTCAACGGCGGCTGGCGAAGATTCCCGCGCTGCTGAAACGGTTCCGCCAATCCGTCCTCGCCGCCGCCTGCTCCGGCCGCCTCACCGCCGACTGGCGGGCGGAGAACAGGAACGCCGAACTCGTGCCACCAAGACCATCCAATGCTAGGGCGATTGTTGACGTTGATGCTATCGTTGATGCTCCAGAAAGATGGCGTTGGCTCCCATTGGTTTCTCTTTGCGATCCGGACCGAGCGATATGCTACGGAGTGATCAAACTAGGTTCTGAAGTCCTCGATGGAATCCCGTGTCTCCGCACTAGTGACGTGAAGCCTTTGCGCATCGACACTGAGGGCGTGAAGCGAATCTCCGCTGACATTTCCGCCGAATACCAAAGGACCTTGCTCAGAGGGGGAGAGGTATTGGTCAATGTGCGTGGCACTTTGGGAGGGGTCGCTGTTGTTCCCAGGGAGTTGCACTCATGGAACGTTTCTCGTGAAATCGCCGTTGTTCCGGTCAGTGGAGTCGATTCCAAGTTCATCGCGTTTTGGATCGCATCGCAGACCTGCCAGAACTGGCTGTCCGGCGTGGCAAAGGGCGTCGCTTATACTGGGATCAACATTGAAGATCTACGTTTGTTGCCAGTGGCGGTGCCACCCCTCCCCGAGCAGCAGGAAATCGTCCGCCGGGTGGAGGCGTTGTTCGCGTTGGCCGACAAGATCGAGGCGCGCTACGCCAAGGCGCAGGCGCAGGTGGACCGGCTGACGCCGTCGCTCCTCGCCCGCGCCTTCGCCGGCAAACTCGTGCCCCAGGACCCGGCCGACGAACCGGCGGCGATGCTGCTGGAAAGGATTCGGGCGCGGAAAGGCGGGATCAGCGATCCCGCCCTACAGACCTACCCCGAGCCGGAGCCCCGCGAGCTGAAAGTCGCCGAAAGACCCCGGCGCAAAATCATCTCGAAATCGGTTCAGACTTCCAAAGTGAATCGCAAGATCATGTAAACAAGCCGGATAAGCTTATTCATACCCACCTGTTATTTGGACTACTTTGTCTCGTTTTCACCATCGACAGAGCAGAAGAGAGTTGCATTTTTAACTTATAGGTTAAAGTCATGATGTTCCTCTCCGAAATCGCTGCTGGCAATAGCTTCAGGCTGTATGCCATCGGCTCGGAAGGTCGGAGCCCATGTCATGACTTCCTCACCTCAATCCAAACCGACCACCCCGACGAATGGGCCAAGCTTATGGCCCGTTTGCAACGCGCGGCGGACCATGGCCCGCCGCTCTCCAACCCGGAGCAATGCCGTAAGCTGAAGGGAAGCTCCCCTGAAGATACGGTTTATGAATTCAAAACCCACCAATTGCGACTCTTCTGGTTCTACGACCAAGACCGCATGATTCTCTGCTCCAATGGCCTCTTGAAAGGCACCCGCAAAGAACAGGACCGGGCCATTGCCATCGCACGTCGATGGAAAGCTGATTACCTTACGGCCAAGTCCAGAGGTCGGATCCAATTTCCCCGTTCACCATGAAAACCCCCGAGCAAATCCAGAACGAACTGCAAGCGATGATGGCTGCGGCCCGGCAGACGCATGCCTTCAAACTGGAAAGTGCGAAAATGGAGTTCACCGAGGACATGCTGAAGCTGCTGGATGCGCGTGATCTGTCACAAAGCGACCTGGCGAAGCGCATCGGCAGCAGCCCCGCCTATATCACCAAGATTCTGCGGGGCACCTCGAACTTCACCTTGGATACCATGGTGAAAATCGCCAGCGCACTGGACGCAGAGTTTCGCTGCCATCTGCAAGCCCGCGGCACGCAAACGCTGTGGGTTGACTATGAGGTTGCGCAACCCCGGCACCTGTCGGTCCGCCTGCCGACGGCAAGTGAAGTCAACGACGGCCAATTCACCCAAACCCCTGTGCCGCCCATAAATCCCGGTCCCAATGAAACCCTCCCCGCTGCAGCTTAATCAAACCTTCATCGGAGCGATCGTGCTCCAGCCGAAACCGCCGGAGTTCTCCTCCGAGGTGAATGTGACCACCGCGCAGAGCTTTGCCCGTGGCGATGTGGTCAAAAATCAGTGGCAGGTGACGCTCAAGGTGAGCTTCAAAGGAGCCGGCGACAAGCCGGCTCAATACGAGGGCAGCATTGAGGTTTCCGGTATCTTTACCGTAACGGCAGAGCTGGCTGAAGAGCAGCATCTGCGCCTTGTGGCCGTGACCTGTCCAAGTCTGCTCTATTCGACCGCCCGCGAAACGATCGCCATGCTGACGGCTCGAGGGCCTCACGGGGTGTTTCTGCTTCCCTCCGTATCGTTCACCGATCTCACGCTCACGCCCACAGCCCAACCCGCCACTTTGCCGCGGCCGGCTGCCGTTGCCAGTGCCTGAGGGCGATCGCCACGGTGGCTGTTGCCCCCGGCTAACCTGAACTCACTGCGCCGGTTTTTTGCCGAAGCCGGTGCGGGTCATGTCGCCCCAGCCCTTTTGTTTGCGGAAGAACTGCCAGATGCCTTCCATGCGCCAGACGATGTTGAGCTGGCGGTAGCCGAAATTTTCCACGATGGCGGCGAGGGCGAGCAGGGCCATGTCGCGCTTGCGCGTGGTGCGGAAGAGCGCGACCTCGCCGAGGACCAGCGCCATCATGCTCAGGAAGACGCCGTAGAGTGCCACGAGGCTGTAGAAGGCGAGGAGGAACTCGAAGCTCAGCAGACCGAACCACCAGAAGAGCGGCAGGAGCAGGAGACCGGCGAGGTCGAAGAAGGGGCCGAGGATGTCGAAGAACGCGAACATCGGCAGGCCGACGAGCCCGATGCGGCCGTAGCGCGGGTTGAGCATCATGTCGCGGTGGCGCCAGAGCACCTCGCAGAGGCCGCGTTCCCAGCGCGTGCGCTGGCGGCGCAGCACGGCGAGGCTCTCGGGCGCCTCGGTCCAGCACACGGGGTCGGGGATGAAGAGGATGTGGTAGGGCTCGCGTTTTTCCCGGTAGTGGCGGTGCAGCTTGACGATGAGCTCCATGTCCTCGCCGACGGTGCCGTGGGTGTAACCGCCGACGGCGAGCACGGCGCTGCGCTTGAAGAGGCCGAAGGCGCCGGAGATGATGGACACGGTGTTCATCCGGCTGAAGGCGAGCCGGGCGATGAGGAAGGCGCGCAGATACTCGACGATCTGGAAGAGGGGCAGGAGCTTGCGCGGGGCGTTTTCGTTGACGACGGTGCCGCCGTGGACCTCGCAGCCGTTGGCGATGCGGATGGTGCCGCCGACGGCGATCAGGGTGTTGGGCCGGTTGACGAAGGGGCGGGCGGCCTTGAGCAGGGAGTTGTAGTCGAGGAGCGAGTCGGCATCCACGCCGCAGACGAGCGGGTGGCGGGCGTAGTTCATGGCGGCGTTGAGGGCGTCGGACTTGCCGCCGTTTTCCTTGTCGATGAAGAGGAGGTTCGGGAGGTCGGGGTGGGCGTAGATGCCGCGGATGGGCTTGCAGGGGGCGGGGTGCGGGCGGCGCAGCACGGTGCGCCGGAGGCCGAAGGCCTTGATCACCGCCGCGGCCGTGCCGTCCTTCGAGCCGTCGTTGACGACGATGATCTCGTAACGCGGGTAGCGCAGGGTGAGCAGCGAACGGATGTTCGACTCGATGGTGAGCTCTTCGTTGTAGGCGGGGACGAGGAGGGAAATGCCGGGGACGGATTTCGCTCCGAGCATCCAGCCGGCCTGGGCCCGGCGCTCCTCGTGCCGGGCGCGCTTCATTTCGAAAAACGCCAGCACCGTCTGCACCGTGTAGATGCCGTATTGCAGCAGCGCCAGACCGAAGACGCCCCAGCCGATGACGGTGGCGACGAGGAGGAGGGTGGAGGGCGGCGGGGCTTCGGTCATGGCGCGGCCTCCGGGGTCAGCTCCAGCAGGGCCTGTTTGCCGGCGTCGCCGTCCGGTGCGGTGCGGCCGTGCGCTTCGAGCCGCTCGCGGCCGGCGGGGCCGGATTGGAGCAGCGCCTGCGCCGCGGCCCAGGCGACGTTCCAGTCGGTATCGGCGAGCAATGCCGCGAGGGGTGCGAGCACCTCCGGTCCGCCGAGCTGACCGGCGCACTGGGCGGCGGCACGGCGCACATCGGGCGCGGGATCGCGCAGGCCCTCGATCACCAGCTCCCCGGCCCGGGGATCGCCCAGCTCGGCCAGCGCCACCCAGGCGGCGGCGCGCACGCGGGGCGAAGCGCTTAGCCGGAGGGAGGTGAAGGTGTCGTAGGCGCCGCTCACCTGCCGGCGGCCAAGGGCGATGGCGAGCATGCGCGTCCACTCCGCCGGCAGATCGCCGTCCAGCAGCCGCACCGCCTCGGGGATGAGGCGCTCCGGCAGACGGGCGAAAATCTCCGCCAAAATCAGCGGCGGATCCTCGCGGGAAAACGCGAGATCGCGCAGCAGCCCCGCGAGGGAATCGATGCGGTCGAGCCGCAGCAGCGCGCGGGCGGCGGCGAGGCGCACGGCGCCGTCGCGGTCGGCGAGCGCCCCGCGCAGCGCGGCAATGCTTTCCTCGTCGTCAAAGTCCCCGAGCAGGTTGGCCGCGTGCAGCCGGCGCAGGCTGAAGCCGTGGCGCAGGTCGGTGAGCGCCTGCCGGTGAAAGCCGGCTTCGCGCAGCGCGCCGACCAGCTGCGAGCGCTCGCGGCCCTTGGTCTGCTCGATCAACTGCCGCAGCACGCGGAGCAGGACTTCCCGTTCCCAGGGTTTCAACGCGGCGAAGGCGGCGGGGTCGCGCTCCGCCGGCGGCCGGGCGGTGCGGTCGAGCACGAGGCCGGTGAGCCGGTGCTCGGCCGCGGCGTTGCGCCGGTCGCGATGCAGGCGGCGCACCCGCGCCGCGAACACCCCGCCCCAGACCAGGAGGGCGCCGCCGGCCATCGCCCAGCACAGCGCGATGATCACGGCCAGCAGCGCGGACTCAGAAACGGGTGGTGAGGCTGGCATTGACGGCGTTGCGGTCGGGCAGCCCGCCGGCCCATTCGTGGGTCAGATCGAGCCGCACCCCGAAAACCGGACTGAACTCATAGTAGATTCCCCCGAAGACGGCCCGGGTGCGGAGTTCGCGGGTGAAGTCGATGACGGTGCTGGAGAGCGATTCGTTGCTGTCCACATACGCGAGATGCCAGCGCCAGTGGTCGGCCGGTTCGCGGTCGAGCCGGATTTGCCAGCCGTCGGTCCAGCGGCGGTTGAGGTTGCGCGTGACGAGGCCCTTGAAGGTGAGCGCGGTGCGGCCGCTCACGTATTGGGTGACGCCCAGCCAGAGCGAGTGGGCGGTGCCGGGAGCGTAGGTCGCGGCCCGGTAGTCGGCGAGCAGGAGGAGGGGGAGGTGTTCGCCTTCGCCGCCCCGCACCCGCCAGGTGCCGCCGACGGCGAGCATGTGCTCGGCATAAAAGTCCGCCGAGGGCGTGGCGCTCAGCCGCGCGTAGCCCGTGGCGGCGTCGGAAAACCGCCGGTCCACCGTGCCGGTGATCTGCGTGTCGGTGAGCCCGAAGCGCCGGCTGTGCTCGAGCCCGAGGGCGAGTCCGGTGCGCCGGTCCGCGGCGTAGCGCAGGGCGGCGTGCCAGGTGGACCAGTCGGCGCGCAGGTCGCCGGCGAAGAAACTGTGCTCGTAGCCGCCGTCGAAACGCCAGCGGCCGGCGCCGCGCATGGCGGCCAGCCGCCGGGCGAGCTCGGCCGAGCCGGGATCCACGGCGAGCGCCCGCTGGTAGAAGCCGCGGGCTTCGTCGTAGCGTTCCTGAAAGCGGGCGACATCGCCTCGGCCGACGAGCGCGTCGGGATCGGAGGGGGCCACGGTCAGGATGTTGGTGTAAACGGCCTCGGCGGCGTCGTAGCGTTTGCGCCAGGTGAGCACGCGGCCGACCATGTTCTGGGCTTCGAGGTTTTCGGGCTGACGGGCGAGGATCGCGCGAAAGACGTTTTCCGCTTCGCCCAGGCGGCCGGACCAGGCCAGCACGCGGCCGCGGGCCAGCTGCAGGTCGGTGTCCTCCGGTGCGAGCGCGAGCCCGCGGGCCAGGGTGGCGAGCGCGTCGTCATACCGGCCGGCCCAGCCCTGCACGGTGCCGAGCAGCAGGTGCAGTTCGGCGTCGTCGGGCGCGGCGGTGAGGAGCGTGGCAAAAAGTTCGATGGCCCGCGGATAATCGCCGGCGGCGCGGGCCGCCAAGGCCTCCTCCCGGGTGGCGGCGGAGGCCGTGAGCGCGAAAGCGGCCAGACCCAGCAGCAGGCGGCCGGAGGCAATGAGGGAGCGGACCATCATTTTTTCAGCAGCCGGCCCACGCGCACGGCCAGTTCCTCGGGACTGAAGGGCTTCACCACGTAGTCGGCGGCACCGGCGTTGAGACAGCGCACGACCTCCTCCTCGTCGTTCTTGGCGGACAGCACGATGACGGGGATGCCGGCCAGCGCCGGTTCCTCCTTGAGGCGCAGCAGCGTGCTGAAGCCGTCCTGGATGGGCATCATGAGGTCGAGGATGAAGAGCGCGGGCGGGCGGGCGGCGGCCATTTGCAGGAGCTGTTCTCCATTGTCGGCGGTCTCGACCGTGTAACCGTCGCGCCCGAGCTTGAAGCTGACAATGCGCCGCGTCGTGGGATCATCCTCGGCGAGGAGGATTCGCTGGCCGGAGGGGCGGAAAGGGGCGCTGGTGCTCACACCCCAAAGGAACCAGACCGCGCGGGCCGGTCAATGCCGGCCGGATAGGCCTGAACCGACGTAGCTGCGTGCCTCCTACTTGAAGAACGAGTCGAGGATCTCGCCGATCATCACCTCGGGGTCGCGGCTGAGCGGCCCGGGCACGCGGGAGGTGGAGGTGGCGATGAGCCGTTTCCGGTAGGCGTCCACGGCGGCGATGTTGAGCTCGATGAGATAGGTGCGGAAATCCCAGGCCCAGCGGTCGTCGTAGGTGATGATGACCTGGGTATCGTCCGGCATCATGGTGAGAAAACCGTGCGTGGCCGTGAACCCGCGGCGCTGGAGGTCGCGGGCGATGAGGATCTCGAGTCCGCGGTCGTCGGACAGGCGCTTCTCGACGTGGAAACGCTGGAAGTCACCGAGCTTCACGGCGGGATTCTTGTGGGTGGAGAGCGACGAACAGCCGGCGAGCAACGGCAGGATGAGCGCGACGAGGAGGAAGGCTTTCATGGAGGAAACGAGGAAATGAAACCGTGGGATGAGGCAAATGCCAGCCAGCACTGAAGGTCATGTCCGGCCAGGTGAACCCAGTGAGAGGTCGGGGTGGGCGGTTGGTTCCCGGGGACGCGCAGGACTTTGACGGGCTGAGGGACCAGCCCGTCCACCTCTCTGAAATCGGGCGCAAAAAAGGCCGCCCCCGAGAGGGCGGCCTTGGAGTGGTTTAATCGTGCAGATACTGCATGACCAAGTTTTCGAGATATTCCTGTTTGCCGGACTTCGGCTTGGGTTCGCCGAGCTTGGTGAGGACGAGCTTGTTCAATTCCTTGAAGCCCACGCGGCCTTTCTCGATGTCGCGGCCGTAGCCGGTGTCGTAGCTAGCGTAGCGGTCGGCGACAAACTGCTCGAGCTTGCCGTCGGCGAGGATTTTCCGGGCCAGCTTGAAGGCGAGGGCGTAGGCGTCCATGCCGCCGATGTGCGCGTGGAAGAGGTCCTCGGGATCGATGGAGGGGCGGCGCAGCTTGGCGTCGAAGTTGAAGCCGCCGGTGCCGAGGCCGCCGGCCTTGAGGATGGAGATCATGGCGAGGGTGAGCTCGCGCACGTCGGTGTTGAACTGGTCGGTGTCCCAGCCGAGGAGCAGGTCGCCGGCGTTGGCGTCGATGGAGCCGAGCATGCCCTGCGCGGCGGCGACCTCGATCTCGTGTTGGAAAGTATGGCCGGCCAGCGTGGCGTGGTTGGTCTCGATGTTGAACTTGAAGTGCTTTTCGAGGCCGTAGGTGCGGAGGAAGGCGATGCCGCTGGCGACGTCGAAGTCGTATTGGTGCTTGGTGGGCTCCTTGGGCTTGGGCTCGATGAGGAACTGGCCCTTGAAGCCGATCTGTTTCGCGTAGGCCACCGCCAGGTGCAGGAAGCGGGCGAGATGGTCCTGCTCGCGCTTGAGGTCGGTGTTGAGGAGCGTCTCGTAGCCCTCGCGGCCGCCCCAGAAAACGTAGTTCTCGCCGCCGAGCGCCTTGGTCACTTCCAGCGCCTTCTTCACCTGGGCGGCGGCATAGGCGAAGACGTGGGCGTCGGGATTGGTGGCGGCGCCGCACATGTAGCGCGGGTTGGAGAAGAGGTTGGCCGTGCCCCAGAGAAGCTTTACGCCGGTGGCCTTCTGCAGATCCTTCGCGTGGGCGACGAGCTTGTCGAGGTGGCGGTTGGACTCGGCGAGCGTGCGACCCTCGGGGGCGATGTCGCGGTCGTGGAAGCACCAGAACGGCGCGCGGATTTTTTGGAAAAACTCAAAGGCGGCGTCCATGCGCGTCTTGGCGACGGAGACGGCGTCCTTGCCGCGCTCCCACGGGCGCATGATGGTGCCGGGTCCGAAGGGATCGCTGCCCACACCGCGGAAGGCGTGCCAGTAGGCGATGGAGAAGCGCAGGTGCGCGCTCATCGTCCGGCCGTCTATGACCTCGTCGGGGTTGTAGTGCCTGAAGGCGAGGGCGCGGGCGGACTTGGGGCCCTCGTAGGCGATGGTCTTGATGCGGGGGAAGTGGGATTTCTTCATGGGGAAACCCGGAAAGAGAGAACGACTTTTCCCGCGAGAACGAGAACGAAGTGTGGCTTCAACCTACAGCAGCAGACCGGCGGCCAGTGCTAGCGGCAACGGGGTGAGCCGGGGGTGCCAGGCCAGCAGCATGATCAGCGCAAATCCGCCGCCGGCAATGTCGGCGCACCAGGTCACGAGTCCCAGCGGCCAGCCCAGGTTTGAGCCGAGCAGGCAGGCGGAAACGACCAGCAGCAACCAGCCGCATGGCGGGAGGAGCCGCACGAGCGTTGGCGCCGGTTCGCGTGGCAGCACTGCCCGGCGATAAGGGGAGCGGGTCAGCGCGAGGGCCAGCAATCCGGCGTAGGTGAGGAGCAGGGCGGCGAGGTTCATGCGTGGACTGTGGAACCGGCGGAGGCCGCGGGTGCCGCTGCGGTGGCGGCGAGGCGGAGCCGGCGGTGCACGCGGTTGGCGGCAAAGTGAAGCAGCAGCCCGCAGCCGAGCATCGCGGCGTCAAAGCCGAGATGCGCCCAATCGCGGTGTTGCCAGGCCGCGCGCAGGCAGGGGCCGGCCGTCAACGCATCCAGCAGCGGCAGGAGCAGGAAGAGCGCGGCGCCGAGGCGCAGTTGCTCGTGCCACGCTGCCATCACGGGCCGCACCAGCGGATGCATCAGCATGAATCCCCACGCGCAGAGGAAACCGTAAACCTCCCAGTCGCCGCGGTCGGCGAGGTCCACCGGCAGCAGCCGGTTGGCCCAGAAGAGCGCGGCGATGGCTACCGGCAGGCCGGCGATGGCGGTGATGTTGAGCCGTTCGACCAGCGCGAGGCCGGCGCCGCCGCGGGCCCGGCGCTTCATCGTCCACATGACGAGGCCGGTCGCGACCAGCGCGCTGCCAAGCAGGCCCATGGTGAAAAACGACCAACGCAGCGCGGGTCCGGCGAAGCGCGCCAGATGCAGGCCATAGAGCGCATCGTGCACGGCGGTGCCGGGGCCGGCGGCAGTGACGGGCGGGTCGAGCAGCTGGCCGCTGACTCCGTCAAAGCGGAGCTGTTCGCGCGCATTGAGCGAAATTTTGGGACCGTCGGCGCGGGTGAGGGTGACCGTGCATTTGTCCGTGCCGCGGTTGGCGACCTCGATGCGCTTGAGCGCGCGCTGGCCGTCGCCCCAGGCAGCCTGCGCAGTCGCCAGCATCGGGGCGAAATCGGCGGGGGCGACCCAGGCACTGGCGGTTGGGGCGGGCCGGCCTGCCCGAGCGGAGGACGCGGACTCCGCCAGCACCCGGCCGCCCCACGGCATATACATCGTCATGAAGATCACGAGGGCCGAGTAGCTGATCATGAAGTAAAACGGCAGGGCCAGCACGGCGGTGACGTTGTGAAAATCGAGCCAAGCCCGCAGCGGCGCACGGCCCGGCCGGAAGGTAAAGAAGTCGGCGAACATCTTGCGATGGGTGATGACGCCGCTGATCAGGGCGACGAACATGAACATCGCGGCGACGCCGGCGAGGTAGCGGCCCCAGGGATGCGGCAATTGGAGCTGGAAATGAAACCGGTAGAAAAATTCCCCGCCGCGGGTGTCGCGGGCAACCACCGGCCGGCCGGTGGCGGAGTCGAGCGTCTCCCGGCCAAAGCGCCGGCCCGGGCCGGCGTGCCGCCAGAACAGCGTGGTCGCGGCGGCGCGGCCGTCGGGCAGCTCCACAAACCACTGCGGGCTGTCGGCGGCGACGGAGTCGAGCCGTTGCCAGGCGGCGCGCGCGGCGTCGTAGGGCGTGCCTGTCTGCCGGATCTCCGGCTGCATCCAGCGGGTGATTTCCCAGCGGAAATAGGTGGCCGTGCCGGTGACGAAGATGGCGAACAGCACCCAGCCGAGGAGCAGCCCCGACCAGGTGTGCAGCCAGGACATGGACTGGCGGAAGGTCTCCTTCATGGGCCCGGCCCTCCGTGCAGCCACCACGTCACCCCGGCGGCGGCCAGCGTGGGCGCAAGGATGCCGGCCCAGGCCCGCCACGCGGTGCGCGCGGCGAAGGCCCAGACCACGGCGGCCGCGAACAGCAAAAAGCTCGGCAGCGTGGCGACCATTACGGCCTCCGACCGCGGCAGGCGCAGCGCCAGCGCGAGCGCGGTGGTGGTGAAGGCGGCGAGCGCGTAGCCGCCGGCGACCGCCGCCAAAGTGCGGGCGGCGATGCCGAGGCGATGGCGCGCGGGTGAGGTAACGACGGCCATGTTTCCGGCTCAGTAGCGCCAGCGCAGCGAGACGGAGAGGGCGCGCGGCTCGCCATAGTTGGGATAGTCGAGCGTGGCCCAGTAGGTTTTGTCCAGGGCGTTGCGCAGCGCCGCCGTGAGCACGAGGTTTTTGGTGAACCGGTAGCTGGCGTTGAGGTTGACGAGCGCGAAAGCGCCCTGCCCGACGGTGACGGTGCCGAGGGTGGGATGCGGAATGCCGTAGCCAAGGGCCTCGCCCTGCCAGTTTACGCCGGCGCCGGCGGAGAGATTCTTGAGCGCGCCGGTGAACTGGTAGTTGGTGTGGAAGCGCAGCAGGTGCTCGGGGACGTTGGCGTAGGTGAGGTCGAGCGCGTGCCGGTGGGTGTTGATGTGCGAGTAGCCGAACGAGGCGGTCCAGCCCGGGCGGATGTAGCCGGTCAGCTCCAGCTCGAAGCCTTCGCTCTTCGTGCCATTCACGCCGATGTAGGCGGAGCTGCCGTCGGGCAGGGAGTTGGGCGGCTGGGTGTTGTCGCGGACGGCATAGTTGTCCTGCTTGGTTTCAAAGACGCCGAAGGAAACCTGGAAGCGCCGCGCGAAGAACTCGGCCTTGAGGCCGGCCTCAAGGTTGGTGCCGAGCACGGGCGCGAGCAGGTTGTTGTCCTTGTCCTTGTAATTTTGCGGACGGAAAATGTCGGTGTAGCTGGCGTAGGCCGACCAGACCTCGTTGAGGTCCACGACGGCGCCGAGGTAGGGCGTGACCTCGTCCTTCACCGCGTAGGCGCCGGTGGTGTTGGTGTAGGCGCCGGCGGTGTTGTAGTTGTCGGCCCGCGTTTCCCACGAACTGAGGCGGGCACCGAGGATGAGCGAGGCGCGCTCGGCCGGGCGCAGTCGGGCGGTGGCGTAGAAGCCGTTCTGGTCGGTGATCGAAATGCGGCTGGCGCCGGTCTTGATCAGGGTGGGGTGCGGGGCGTCGCCGTTGAAGGTGCGGTAGTCCGGGATATCGTAGCGCCAGAAGTAGGCGCCGCCCGTGATGGAGGCGTAGGTAGGCGACCAGGCTTCGAGGTTGTTCATGTTCCAACCCAGCACGAGGTCGTGCTCGCGACCGAGGGCGGAGAATTTGCCGGAGAGGTAAACGTCGAGACTGTCGCGGGTGTCCTCGGTCTCGCCGACGCCGGCGAGCAGCCAGAGGCCGGTGCCGGTGTTCAGGTCCGGGTAGCCCGAGGCATAAACGCGCAGGCTGAAGGTGCTGCCTTCGGTGCGGTTGTAGGCGGCGCGGAAGATCCAGTTTTCGCCGAGCCGCTGCGTGAAGTTCACGAAGGCCGTGCCGGAGTCGCGCTGCCACTCGGTCCAATTCGTGGAGAAGTTGGTCGAACGCGGGAGCTGGGCGAGCGAGCCGTCGGCGGCAAAGCGCGGGAGCGTGCCCCACATCGGGGAGGTGGGGTCGTTGTCCTGGAACTGGTAGCCCACGCCGAGCGTGGTCGAGGCGGTGAGGTCGGCCTCCGCGGTGGCAAGCCAGGCGAATTTGTCCTCGGCGTAGCGGTCGCGGAAACTCTCGCGGGTCTGCGCGGTGACGACGAAGCGGCTGCGCACGCGGCCGTCGGCGGTCAGCGGGACGGTGAGGTCGGCCTCGCCGCGGGCGTAATCCCAGGAACCGGTGGTGGCGTTGAGGGCAGCAGCGAATTCCTTGCCGGGCCGCTTGCGCGTGAGGTTGACGGTGGCGGAAGGGATGCCCGCGCCGGTCATCAGGCCGTGGGCGCCGCGGACGACCTCGACGCGTTCATAGAGGGCGGTGTCGTATTCCTGGTTGGTGCTGCCGCTGTAGGTCGGCATGCCGTCCACTTGAAACTCGGTGATCTGGAAACCGCGGGCGAAGTAGAGCGGGCGCTGCGTGTCGTAGAAGGACACGTGGACGCCGGTGACGTTCTTCAGCACGTCGTCCACGCTAAAGAGCGACTCGAGGTCCATGCGCGTCCGGTCCATGACGCTGATCGACTGGGGCGTCTGCCGGATGGTGAGGGCGAGGCGCGTGGAGGTCTGGGCCGGAAGGAGAATGGCTTCCCGGCCGGAGATCACGTCGAACTCCTCGAGCTCGACCAATTCGTTGTCGGTGTCCGCGTCGGCGGACGCGTGGACGGTCACCCCGGCGCCGAGCGCCAGCAGGGTGAGGATCAAGGTGCGGGTGGTTGATAGGCGGATGATGTTCATGTCCGAAGGAGCAGTATCGCAAAAAGGCCGGTGCGGGCTCCACCCGGCACCGGCCAAATATCACCTGATGGCGTTCAGCGCGGCGGCGCTTACTCGGGTTGGAGCCACGACAGCGCGGCGAGGTGGCCGATGCGGTCGTGGGCGACACCGCCGGCATGACCGCGCAACGCTTCGTTGTGGTGGGCGGTGACGAGATTCAGGCCGGGCTGAACCGGCACGGTCACGAAGCCTTCGGCATCGGTGATGAGCGCCTCCTCGTTGTGCTGGTCGCCGTGACGGTAAATTTTCGCGCCGGCCACGGGTTCGCCGCGGAAAAACACGCGGAAGCGGCCGGGCGTCTCGTCGGGCAAAATGTCGAGCGTGAGCGCGGCGGTGCGGGGAAGCGGTCCGCCGGCGTGCCAGCGCGCGTAGTAGGTGTAGAGGACCGCCGGGCGGTTCTCCGCGCGGTAAACGGCGAGCTGCGTCTGAAAGAGCGCGGGCCGGCCGACCGAGGCACCGAGGAGGCGGAGCCAGGCGGATTCGAGCCGGGCGGAGGCGGGGGTGGCGGCGAAGTTTTCATCGAGCACGCAGGCGGCAGGCTGCAGGAGGGTGTCGAGCCGGCCGGGGGATTCCTCATGCACCACGCGCAGGTCGCCGAAGCGGACCACGAGGGCGTCGGCCGGGCCGGGCTCGATCCAGATGGAGTGGGCAAAGGCCGGGACTTGAAGCAGCAGGAGGGTGAGGAGGATGCGTTTCATGCGCAGCCAGTATCACCCGAAACCGGGGCCGGGCTCCACTTGCCGCCGGCCAATTTCCACCTGCCGGCGGCCACATCGTCAGCGGCCGGCGGTGCGCTGGAAGACCTTGGGGTTGACCCCAAACTGGCGGCGAAAGGCCGCGGCAAAATTGCTCGGGTTGCTGTAGCCGACCGCGGCGGCGGCTTCCAGCACGGTGGCGGCGCCCTGGGCGAGCAACTGGCGGGCGTGCTCCATGCGCCGGCTGCGCAGGTAGCCGAAAGGCGTGGTGCCGAAGACCTGGCCGAAGCCGCGCTTGAGCGTGGACTCGCTGAGCCCGGCGGAGCGGGCGAGCGCCGCCAGGGTGGGAGGGTTTTCCAGATCGTGCACGAGCAGGCGGGCCGCGGTGCGGATCTGCTCCTCGGTGTCCTGCAGGATCACGGGTGCGGCGGGCGCTTCAATGCCGTTCAGGCCGGTGATGAGTTCGGCCAGCATGTCGTTGGCGCGCGCCTCCAGCGCGAGGCCCCGGCTGACACCGGCGAAGGGACAACGGCGGATCGATTCGGCGGCGAAACGCGCGGCCGGTGTCAGCGGCAGGGCGATCTGCGGCGGAGCCGAGGCCTCCGCCATCGCGCGCACGGTGCGGGCGCCGGGCGAATCATCGTCCCTCAGCAGATCCTGCCAAGCACGGGCCGAGGCGGTGATCGTCGCGTGGTGCGCGGGTGCGGTCTGTGCGATGCAACCGTGCAATGCATCCGCCCGGAGCAAGGCCATCGTGCCCGGGGCCATGGCGACCGAGGTGCCCGCGGCGTGGCAGGTTTCCAGCCAGATACCCTCGATGAGGAAGACGAAGTGGAGCGCGCCCGCGGCGAGGCCATCCGGGAGCAGACAAGAGGCGCTGGCGAGGAAGGCCGGTCCCCAATGCAGCCACAGTCCCGGCCGGAGCCGGCGGTGACGCACGCCGCCCGGGAACTCCTGTTCCACGACACGGCCGTCCTTGCGTTCAAGGACGGCGGCGGGCGTTGGACTGTGGTCGTGCGGGGACAAGGCAGTGAACGACCGTTGGAAAAGGCATCACCCGCCGCCGGCCTGGCGCTTGCCCCGTGATTTTGACCTGTGTTTTCGCGAGAAAACTGAGTGGCGGAGAGCCCCAGGGAACGGACGGCGGCGGGTGAAAAGATCAGAAGCGGTGTTCGATGCCGAGCGACACGAGGCGTGGCGCGCCCGGTCGCGGGCCGATCGGCACGCGCGAGGAGATGTATTCCCAGTCGAGCAGGTTGGTGCAGGCGAGTTTGAGGCGCGTCAGCTCCGTCAGCCGGTAGTGCACGGCGACATCTACGAGCAGGTGGGCGTCCACCCGGCCGTAGCGGCTGTCGAGCGCGGGCTGCAGGCCGGCCGCGGCGTTGGCGTCCGGATTGACGAGGAAGGGCGAGTTGTTGGCGCTGGCCCAGGTGCGCGGCTGGTAGTAGGAATCCAGATACAGACCCCAGGCGCCGGATTCGAGCCCGGTGCCGAGCGCAACCTGATAGCGCGGGATGTAGGGCAGGCGGTTGCCCTTGGCGCCGCCGGAGAAGATGGACTCGGAGACGCCGCCGCTGTTACCCGTGGCATTGACGTCGTTGGCCAGCACCGCACGGGTCCAGGTAAAGCTGAAGTTCCAGGGATTGCGCACCGTCCAGCCGCGGCTGAGGGAGGGATCGTAGGCGAGGGCGAGTTCGAGGCCGGTGGTGTTGACCTTGCCGATGTTGCTGGTCTGGCCCGCACCGCCACCCCCGCCGGCGTTCTGCTCGACGATGAGGTTCTTGAACGCGGTGTGGAAAGCGATCAGCTCGGCGGAGAAATCGCGGCGGTTGTTATAGCGCAGGCCGGCCTCGAAGCCGAGGGAGGTTTCCTCCTCCAGCGTGTTGCCGCTGCTGCCGGGGCCCGGGGGCGAGACACCGCGGTGCACGCCCGCGATCCAGGTGACGTTGTCGTCCTGCGCCCAAGTGAGGCCGAGGCCGGGGGCGTAATAGTCGATGGTCTTGCCGGTGACACTCGTGATCTGGCTCAGCGTGGCGGGGGCGGTGCTGCGGCGGATGTCGCGGTAGTCGATCGATTCGAAGCGGATGCCCGGAGTCAGCGTGAGGCGCCCGGCGGTGATGCGGTCCTGCACGTAGAGCGCGAGGGCATCGGACTCGCCGCGACGGTTTTCCTGCGTGCCGGGGACGCCGGCGGTGGTGCGGGCGGCGCTGCCGTCCGCAGCCTGGGTGTAAATGTCGTCCCACTGGAAACGGTCGCCATAGTCGCTGTGCCAGCGGGCGCCGAATTCCAAGCGGTGGGAGATTTCGCCGGCGGTGAAATCCCAGGTGGCGGTCGCATCGAGGCCTTCGCCACCGTAGGTGCGGTTGTTGGCGCGGACGCGGAAGCGGCCTTCGGCGCCGCCCTTGAGCACGTTGAGGATGGGAGCGCCGAACTGGCCGGCGAGCGCCTCGCTGAGGTTGAGGAAACCGCCGGCGGGGCCGACGCCGGCGGCGTCGAGCTTATACCAGTTGCGGGCAAACTCCGTCTTGTAGGCGGTGAGGCTCAGGCGCAGTGCATCCGTGGGCTGCACGGTGTAGCGGGCGGAGAGCCGCTCCTGCTCGGTGCTGATGTTGTCGTAGCGTGAAGCGGCGTAGCGGCGGAAGGGATCGGCGCGGAAGTCCGCGTCGGTGAGGCCGAGGTAGGTTTCGTCGGCGTCGATGTCGGTGCGGCCGTATTTCAGCTCCAACGACTGGGGGACGGCGCTCTTGAAGGTGAGACGAAACTTCACCATCGGCTCGTTGCGCTCGAAACCGGTTTCGCGGGAGCCGGCGTAGCCGCCGCCGGTGGCGGCGGCGGTGGTCTTGAAGCCGTCGGTCTGCCGCCAGACGTTCTCAACCAGCCATCCGAGGGTGGCCCAGGAGGTGTCCGCTTGGCCGCCATACCAGGCGTGTGCACGGAAATCGGCGTTGGAGCCGTAGCTGAGGGAGACGAAGCCGGAGTCGCGCGCCGGGATCGGCGTGGAGAGGTAGTTCATAACACCGCCGGTGGTCTCGGGGCCGTATTTGATCTGGCTGGAGCCCTTGAGCACCTCGAGCCCGCTCATGCGGCCGGTGTTGGGTGTGTAGTAGGCGGCGGGATCGGAGTAGGCGGCGGGCGCCATCAGGATGCCGTCTTCCATGACGGTGATCTTGCCGTTGCGCGTGGTGGACACGCCGCGGAGGGAGACATTGGGGAAGAGGCCGTAGCCGTCTTCCTGGCGAACATAGACGCCGGGGGTGCGGCGGATGATCTGGTTGATGTCATCGTAGCCAAAGGCGCGGAATTCCTCGGCCGTGATGAATGCGCCGGAGCCGGGGATGCGCTCGATGTTCTGCTTGGAGCCGATGATGGCGACATCGGTCAACACGACGGGTGCATCGTCCCGATCGAAGGATTGAGCCATGCCGGCAGTGGTGACCGACAAAGCAGTTATGATGGTAGACAGGCGAAGTTTGATGCTCATGGTAAGCGGGTAAAATCTGAATATGAGACGCATTCTCGTATCAATAAGAAAATGAGTCTGTTTCTCATTTAATAAAATTCTGTTGTATTTAGCGATGGATTGACGGGTTACGCAGCTTGCGTTGTGGTTCTGCTGTGAGCGAACTCCTGAATATCAGCTTGGGTGAACGCAGTTATCCGATTCACTTCAGCAAAGCCCCTGAGGTCTTGCTGAAACAATCTGTGCAGCAGCTCTCTAACCGAGGCGTGCAGGTGGCGGTTTTGACGGACAAGACGGTCGCGCAAGCCTTGGGCGGCATGCTGGGCGCAGTCTTCCCGCAAACCGCGGTGCTGGCCGTCGAGCCCGGCGAAAGCGCAAAGTCGATCGCCACGCTGGGCACGGTGCTCGAATTTCTCGCCAAGCGGCGGCTGGACCGCGGCGGCGTGCTCTTTGCGGTCGGCGGCGGCGTGATCGGGGATCTCGGAGGCTTTGCGGCGGCGACCTACCTGCGCGGCATCGGCTTCTATCAGGTGCCGACGACCCTGCTGGCGATGGTGGACAGCTCGGTGGGCGGTAAGACCGGCATCAACCTCGCAGCCGGCAAAAACCTCGCGGGGGCGTTTCACCAGCCGCGCGGCGTCTTCATCGCCACCGACCTGCTGCGCACGTTGCCGGCGCGGGAATTTGCCGCCGGGATGGCGGAAGTGATCAAATACGGCCTGCTGGGCGACGCGGAGCTGTTTGCGCGGCTGGAACAGTCGCCGCTGACCTTGGAGAGCGCGGATTTGGCGGACGTCATCCGCCGCTGCTGCGCGATCAAGGCGCGCATCGTCGAGGCCGACGAGCGCGAGCTCGCGCAGGACGGCGGCCGTGCGCTGCTCAATCTCGGCCACACTTTCGCGCATGCGATCGAGCAGGCGGCGGGTTACGGCACCTACCTGCACGGCGAGGCCGTGGCCATCGGGCTCAACGCCGCCGCGCAACTGTCTGTGAAGCTCGGCACGTTGCCGCCGGCCGAGGCCCGCCGGGTCGCGGCCGTGCTCACCGCCCACGCCCTGCCGGTGCGCCTGGCTTCCCCGCTGCCGCTGCCGGAACTGATGGCCGCCACGATGCGCGACAAAAAGGTGCGCGGCGGTCTGCCGCGCTTCGTGGTCATGAACCGCCTCGGCGAAGCGGCGACCCGGGACGGCGTGCCGCTGGACCTGGCGGAGGCCTGTTTCCGGGCGGTCGGGGCGGCCTAGGGGCAACAATTCCGCGCTTCCGTTCCGGCGGTGATTGCGCGATAACGACCGACCATGGCTGCGATCGACGAAGGCATCGTCCGCGAGTATTTCGAACAAAACGGCTTCCTGGTCCGCCAGGTGCGCAAATACCAGGTGTCGGCGCGCCGCAAGACGAGCACCGAGGAGGTGGACCTGCTGGTCTTCAACCCCGCGTGGCAGCCCGGCTCGCGCAAACCCGACTTTTTCCTCTTCTCGACCGAGCTGCCCTTCATCCAGAAAGCCGTGGTGGCGGTGAAGGGCTGGCACACCGGCGTCTTCACGCCGAACATGCTCAAGAACAGCCCCGACATCTTCGGTTTCCTCGAGGAGAACGTGCTAAAGAACGTCACCCGCTTTTTTCCGGCCCCCGCGCCGGGCGAGGGCGACCTGACCAAGATCCTCGTGCTGCCCAGCCTGCCGACGGCCGAGCCCTTCCGTTCGCAGAGCATCGCGCTGCTGAAGGAGCGCGGCGTGGACGCGATCATTTCCTTCCGTTCCATGTTGCTGGACCTGCTCGACAAGATCGAGGTGAACCAGAACTACACCAAGAGCGACACGCTGCAGGTGATGCGCCTGATGAAAAACTACGATCTGCTGAAGGATGCCCAGCTCGACATGTTTCCCGAGCGGACCCCGCGCACCCCGCGCCGGGGCAAGGAATGACGCCATGGCCACCGTGATTCATCCCACCGCCATCGTCGAGCCGGGCGCCCGCCTGGGCGCCGATTGTGAGATCCAGGCCTACGCGGTCGTGACGAAGCACTGCGTGCTGGGCGACCGCGTGGTCGTGCATCCCTTCGCGGTCGTCGGCGGGGATCCGCAGTATCTGAAGTTCGACCGCGCCACGCCCGCGGGCGTGACGGTCGGCGCGGGCACGGTCATCCGCGAGCACGTTACGATCAACCGCTCCATCCACGCGGGCGCGGCGACCGTGATCGGGGAACGCTGCTTCCTCATGGCCACGAGCCACGTGGCGCATGACTGCGTCGTGGGGAACGACGTGGTTTTGGCCAACGCCGCCTTGCTGGCGGGCCACGTCAGCGTGGGCGACCACACCTTTCTCGGCGGCGGGGCGGCCGTCCACCAGTTTTGCCGCATCGGCGAAGGCGTGATGGTGGCGGGACTGGCGGCGATCACGCGCGACGTGCCGCACTTCACGATGGTGGCGGAGCGCGACGCCGTGATCGGCTTCAACGTGGTCGGCCTGAAGCGCCGGGGTTTCAGCCGGGCGGCGATCGCGGAGCTCAAGCGGGCGTTCGAGGCCGTCTATTTCACGCCCGGCAACATCCGCGCCGTGGCCGCGGCAGTCCTTGCGGCCGGCGACTGCCAAACGCCCGAGGCGCGGCGGTTCCTGGAGTTTTTCGCCGGCGGCAAGCGCAGCTTCGCGCGCGCGCGCCGGGCGAGGGAAGGCGGGGATGACGATGCCGGTTGAGCTGGCCCTGACCTGCGGCGATCCGGCCGGCGTCGGCCCGGAAGTCATCGCGGCCTGGCTGGCGGCGCATCCCGGGGAGGCGGGCGGTGTGGCGGTCATCGGTCCGCCGCGCTGGCTGGAGACGTTGCCGGCCGCGGTGCGCAAGATTGCCGTGGGCGCCGAGGATTTTTTGGCCGTGCCGGGGCAGCCGGAAGGGCAGGGCGCCTTGGTGGCCTGGGCCGCCATGGAGCGCGCGGCCGCCGGCTGCCAGACGGGAGAGTTTGCGGGCGTGGTCACCGGCCCCGTGAGCAAGTCCCGGCTCGCGGCGATCGGTTATGAATTTCCCGGGCAGACGGAGTTCTTTGCCGCCCGCTGGGGCGGGGATCCGGTGATGGCGTTTTGCGGCGGCCGGCTGCGCGTCGTGCTTGCGACCTGGCATGTGCCGCTCGTCGAGGTGCCGCAGCTGCTCGGTCCGCGGCTCTTGCAGCGCACCGTGGCCGCGGCCGACGAACTGGCGAGATCCGAAGGCATCCCGGCCCCGCGCATCGGCGTCTGCGGGCTCAATCCCCATGCCGGCGAGGCCGGCCGGCTGGGCGAGGAAGAGCGCGATTTCCTGGATCCGTGTCTGGACAAATTGCGGGCGCGGCACCCCGGGCTCTCCGCCTGCCAGCCGGCCGACACGCTTTTTGCGCGCGCGCTCAACGGCGAGTTCGACGTGGTGGTCGCGCTCTATCACGACCAGGGCCTCGCGCCGCTGAAGACGGTGGACTTTGACGAGGCCGTGAACGTCACGCTCGGCCTGCCGTTCGTGCGCACGAGTCCCGACCACGGCACCGGCTTTGCCCTGGCCGGGCGCAGCCGGGCGAGCGCCCGCAGCTTTGCCAACGCCGTGACCGTGGCGCGGAGGCAGATTGCCTTTCGGCGCCGTTGACCCCAGCTTTCACCCATGACCAACCCACTGTTCCGTCTCCTGACCGCAACCCTGCTCCTGGTTTCCACCGCCTGGGCGGACAAGCCGCGCATCACCTCGCAGGACCAGCTGCCGCGCTTCAACTACGAGTTTTCCGGCCGGGTGACCGATGTCGTGACCGACGATGCAGTCTACGCCGGTCTCGCCGCCGCCGTGCGCGCGGACCTGGAGAAACTCCTCAACGATTATGACATCGCCGACCGCACGACCCTGCAGGGCATTCTGCTCACGCTGATGACGATGGACCTCCACGCCGGCGACTACGCGTCCGCGCGTTCCCGTCTGGCGCTGGTGCGCGAGCTCGAAGAAAAGCCCGCCAGCCGCCTGACCACCGGGCTGCTGGCCGACAGCTACATGGAGGCGAGGGAGAGCGGCGACTACGCCACCGAGGATGCGTTCCGCGCGGCCTTCGCCCGCATTTACTCGGCCAAGCTCCAGGCGCTGCCGTGGACCGTGGTGGCCGACAACCTCAAGTCGGCCCGTGCTTCGGCCGAGATCGTTTCCGAGGCCCTGATCGTCGGCAACCTCGACGCCGCGCTGCAGCCCGGCGTGGACAAGACCGGGAGCATCAGCGGCGACGTCGCCACGACCCTGGTCAACCAACGTGTGTCCGTGGCCCACTATCTTCCGCTCAAGGCCGAGCGCGTGGCGGCGCTGGCCGCGGTCATCGAGGCCAACCAGGTGGAAAAGCCCAACATCTGGCCCGAACGCGACATCACGCTCGCGCCCGACGCGACCCTGACTCCCGTGGTGGTCGCCATCTGGGACAGCGGCCTGGACCCGGCGGTGCTGCCGGGCCAGTTGTGGACCAACGCGACCGAACAGGCTGACGGCGCCGACACGGACGGCAATGGCTACGTGGATGACATCCACGGCATCGCCTACGACATGAAGTCCAACCCCGTGCCCGAGCTGCTCGTGAGCCTCACGGAGGAGCAGATGGCGCTTTATCCCACGGCGCGCAACTGGACCAAGGGTCTCCTCGACCTGCAGGCCAGCATCGACAGCCCGGAGTCCGCTGCGCTGCGCCAGCATCTGGCCGGGCTCGCCCCCGCCGACGTGAAGCCGTTCATCGAAAGTCTCAACCTCTTCGGCAACTACACCCACGGCACGCACGTCGCCGGTATCGCGGCGGCGGGCAATCCCGCCATCCGCGTGCTCACGGCCCGCCTGACCTTTGACCACCGCATGATCCCCGACGTGCCGACGCGCGAACAGGCGGAGAAGGACGCCGCCGCCGCCCGCGCGGTCGTGGCCTATTTCAAAAAGCACGGCGTGCGGGTGGTGAACATGAGCTGGGGCGGCTCGCCGCGCGGCATCGAGGCCGCCTTCGAGGCCAACGGCGCCGGCGGCACGCCCGAGGAACGCCGGCAGACCTCCCGCGAGCTGTTTGAGATCGCCCGCACCGCGCTCACCGAGGCCATGCGCGAGGCGCCGGAGATCCTCTTCATCGCCGCGGCCGGCAACAGCGACAACGACGCCGCTTTCGAGGAATTCATCCCTTCCGGGATCGACCTGCCCAACGTCCTCACCGTCGGCGCCGTGGACCAGGCCGGCGAGGAAACCTCCTTCACCAGCTTCGGCGCGAATGTCGACGTCCACGCCAACGGTTTCGAGGTCGAAAGCTGGCTGCCCGGCGGCGAGCGGATGAAATACTCCGGCACTTCCATGGCGGCGCCCAACGTCGCCAACCTCGCCGGCAAGCTGCTGGCGCTCGACCCCGCGCTCGACGTGGCCGCGCTCACCGCGCTGATCATGGACGGCGCGGAGCGCAGCGCCGACGGCCGCATCAACCTCATCAACCCGCGCCGCAGCTTCGAACTGCTGCAGACCCGCCGCGGGAATTGAGCCGGCGGCGCTTGCCCCGCGCCGTGCGGGGTGCAACGCTGTCCCTGCATGTCCGTCACTCCGGCCACCGTCACACCCGTTTCCGGCGCCCTTCCCGAGGGCGTCCGGGAGGGCAATGAAACCCTGGTCCGCCTCACCGCCGCGGCGGGGCGCAAGGTCGCCGCGCTCATCGCCCGCGAACAGCAGGGCGGATGGCTGCGCATCGCGATCAGCGGCGGCGGCTGCAACGGTCTCAGTTACAAGCTGAAGTTTGCGCCCGAACCGCGGCGGGGCGACATCGTGGTCCGCACCGCGGGTGTCGACGTGCTGGTGGACGGCAAGACCGCCCTCTACCTGAAGGGCACCGAGGTCGATTACTCCGACCGCCTGATCGCCGGTGGCTTCAAATTCGCCAATCCCAACGCCAAGGCCAGCTGCTCGTGCGGCGAGAGCTTCAGCGTCTGAAGCCGCCAATTAGATGTTGTCATATCCCGGCCGACCGGCGAGAAGCATCCCGATCCAGCTCAGCAGACCCAACCTTACTTGATGGCCAATTCGTTTCCTTCCGCCGGCGGCAACCGTTCCGGCTATTACCAGCGTCGCAACAACGACCCGTTTGCGAACATCCGTCGCAATCACCGCATCAAGGTCCCGCAGGTGCGGCTCATTTCCCCCGAGGGCAAGCAGCTCGGCATCATCGACACGGCCAAGGCCATCGTGCTCGCGCTTGAGGTCGGCCTCGACCTCGTCGAGGTGGCGCCCAACGCCACGCCGCCGGTCTGCCGTATCATGGATTTCGGCAAATACGTCTACGAAGAGTCAAAGAAGACCTCCCACGTCAAATCCACGGCCAGCAAGATCAAGGAGATCGAGTTCACGGCGCGCATCGCCGACGGCGACTTTTTTACCAAGCTGCGCCACGCAGAGGAGTTCCTCGGCCACGGCAACAAGGTGAAGATGCGGCTCAAGTTCCGCGGCCGCGAGATGGCCCACACGGAGATCGGCTTCGAGGTCATGAAGCGCGCCGTCGCCGAACTGGCCGGCATGGGCCACCCCGATTCTCCGCCCAAGCTCATCGGGCGAAACATCAACGTCATGCTCACCCCCCTGCCGGCGAACAAGCGCAAGCCGAAGTTTGCGGTGGAGGATGAAGAGGAGTCCGGGGACGACGCACCGCCGCCCGCCGGCGCCTGAGGAGGCGCCGTGCGCGCCGCCGCTTTCAGCTTCGCCCGCGTCATCGCGTGGCTGTTGATCGGCCTGACCGTTCCCGGTTTCGCCGCCGCGGAGCGTGCTGCGCCCTCGCGGCCCGCCACGGTCCGGTTGGCCGGGCTCGATTACGTGGATGCCGCGGCCTTCGGCGCGCGCTTTGGGCTCACCGTCACGCCGGCCGCCGCAGGCCGGAAGCTGACGCTGGCCAACACGTGGCACCGGATCGAACTGGAGGCGGACACCCGCGACATCCGCATCAACGGCGTGCGCGTGTTTCTGGGCGAACCCCTCCGGCTGGCGCAGGGCCGGCTGCACGTGGGCCGGATTGATGCCGAGAAACTCCTGACCCCGATTTTGCGCCCCGGACAGGGCGAGGTCCGGTTGCCCGGCCCCATCAGGGTTATCCTGATCGACCCCGGCCACGGCGGGAACGACCCCGGCATGCAGAACCGGCGGCTGGGACTCGACGAGAAGACGCTGACGCTCGACACCGCGCGGCGGCTCAAGGCGCTGCTGACGGCCCAGGGCTACACCGTGGTGCTGACCCGCGCCGACGATCGCCAGCTGGCCCGCAGCAAGGCGGAGGACCTGCAGGCCCGGGCCGCGCTGGTGGCGCAGGCCAAGGCCGATCTTTTCATCAGCCTCCATTACAATTCGGTCGAGAGCGGCGCCGACCGGGTTTCGGGCGTCGAGGTTTACACGCTGACCCCGCAGTTCCAGTATTCGCACAGCGATTTTGAGCGGGCGGACAGCACGGCGGGCATCGCCAATCTCGGCAACCGCCACGACCACTGGAACAGCCTGCTGGGCTACACCGTTCACCGCGAACTGCTCGCGGGTCTGCAGGCTTCCGACCGCGGGCTCAAGCGCGGGCGCCTGGCGGTGCTGCGGCTCGCCACCTGCCCGGCCGTGCTGGTGGAGGCGGGGTTTTTGTCCAACGACGAGGAGGCCAGGAAAATTGCGACCCCGGCCTACCGCCAGCAGGTCGCGGTCTCGATTGCGGAGGCGGTCCGGCAGTATGCCGCCATGCTTGAGGGCGTCCGTCGTCAGCGCACGCCCGGATCCTGAAACTTTCTTCCGCGGGCGAATGCAGTCTCGAAATGCGCGGCCGCGGCGCCACAATGGCGGCATGAACCGGTGGCGGATCGCGATCCTTTGGCTGGCCCTGCTGCCCGCGGCCTGGGCGGAGACCGACGAGGCTGCCGCGCGCCTGATCATCCTGGCCAACGCGAACGACGCGGATTCGCTGCGCATCGCCCGGCACTATGCCGCGCAAAGAAAGGTGCCGGCGGAAAACATCATCGCCCTGTCGCTGGCCGCCACGGAGACCATCGGCTGGGCGGATTTTGTGCGCACGCTCTGGCAGCCCCTGCAAAACGAGCTGGTGACGCGTGGCTGGATTAGCGCCATCCGGATGAACCTCACCGATGAGGCCGGACGCATCAAATACGCCCCGTCCGGTCACCGGATTTCCTACCTCGTGGTTTGCCGGGGGGTGCCGCTGCGGATCCGGCACGAGCCGACGCTGGCGGCGGCGGCCCGGCCGATGACGGACAAGCCGGAATTCCGCACGAACCAGGGCGCGGTGGACTCCGAACTCTCCCTGCTCGCGGCGGGCAACTACAACATCAATGCCTTCGTCCGGAATCCGCTCTTCCTCAGCGAAGCACCCGGCAGTTTTGACCTGGAGCAGGTGGTGAAGGTGACCCGGCTCGACGGCCCGGCGGCGGCCGATGTGATGGCGTTGATCGACCGGACCGTGAGCGCCGAGCTGCACGGGTTGCTGGGGCGGGCCTACGTGGATGTGCGCGGACCGCACAAGCAGGGCGAGCGCTGGCTCGAGGCGGCGGCCCGGCAGCTGGATGAGCTGCACTTTGATCCGGAGGTCAGATTGCAGCCGGGCACTTTTCCCGTCGGCGCGCGGTTTGATGCGCCGGCGCTTTATTTCGGCTGGTATGCGCGTCACGTCAACGGCCCCTTCACGCTGCCCGGTTTCCGCTTCGCGCCGGGAGCCATCGCGCTGCACATCCACAGCAATTCTGCCGATACCCTGCGTTCGCCCACCGCCGGCTGGTGTGGTCCGCTGGTGGCGCGCGGGGCCGCGGTCACCTGCGGCGCGGTGTTCGAGCCGTATCTGGAGCTGATGCACCAGCCCCAGCTGCTGCTGCGTATGCTGGCCCGGGGGCACCGCCTCGGCGATGCCGCCTACTACGCGCTGCCGGCGCTCAGCTGGCAGAACATCGTGATCGGTGACCCGCTTTACCGTCCCTTCGCCCGCTCGCAGGCGGAGCAGTGGGCGGACCGGGATACCTTGCCGGCATCATTGCGCCCCTATGCCGCGTTGCGGGAGATCAACCGGCTGCTCGCGGGCCAGCAGCGGACGGAAGCCCTGGCCCTGGCGCGCGAGGAGATGCGCCGCCAGCCCGGACTCGCGCTT